>NZ_PJAT01000038.1 GCF_002836715.1 Psychrobacter sp. 4Dc | reverse complement strand
GGTGGTGTATCAAAAAGTATGCTGGGGTAATAAAGGAAGGTGACAGTCAAAGCAAGATGATATATTTGAGGTTATGAAGACACAAATACAGATCAATTGCCCCGACTGTCACAGTCTTAGTCTAAAGAAAAATGGTATAAAAAGCTATGGTAAGCAGAACTACCAATGTAAGGACTGCAAACGACAATTCATTGGCGACCATGCCTTAAGCTACCAAGGCTGTCACTCTCAAATAGAAGACATAATACGGCTGATGACTGCTCGAGGCTGCGGTGTTAGAGACATAGCCATCATTACCTCGGTGAGTATTGGTAAAGTGCTCAGCACCATAGGCTCATCCGTTTATAAGATCGTGCCTAATAAGCGCTACTATGAACGCTTAGAAGTTGATGAGTTTTGGACTTACGTATATCGCAAGAAGCGTAAAGTCTGGCTCATCTACGCTTATGACCGGGCTACTAATGAGATTGTCGCTTATGTTTGGGGCAAACGCGACTTAAAAACGGCTCAGAAACTAAGAGCCCGTCTTAAGCAACTTAAAGTGAGCTATGACTCTATTAGCATGGACAACTGGGACAGTTTCATAACGGCCTTTAAACCAGATAACAAACAAGTTGGCAAACAGCATACGATAGGTATTGAAGGTAATAACTGCCGTCTTAGACACCGACTAAAACGAGCCGTTAGAAGAACCTGTTGTTTCTCGAA
>NZ_PJAT01000037.1 GCF_002836715.1 Psychrobacter sp. 4Dc | reverse complement strand
TAGATAAAGCCCCCTTTGCTAACGCGGAGGGGGCTTTTCTTTGTCAGCAGTTTGGTGATAATTCTTGATAATAGAAAGTTTAGCACTAAATGGCTCAGTTAAAATTCAAACTTTCCTACAAATCAGTTTGATGTGATACTATTTATTTACTTCTAGAATCTACTATCTGTCATTTATTTTGGAGCATGTTATGGGCGTTTCAATCTACTATACTGCTGAACGTTCTACTCTCTTGACTCAACAGGAGCAAGAAAAGATTGCGTCAATAGTTGATGAATATAATGTAAATTTCGAGCATGCAGATGATGCAGAGACTTTCGATCTCTATGCATACGATGATAGTGAGTCAGAGGTCATATTAGCAGGAGCTACAAAGTTACCTGTTAGTCTAGATGTAGAAGATCTTATGTATACCTTAGAGCATTGGCTACAATGTTTGACTGAGATTCGCCTTGCGGTCACTGATGCAGAATGGCATGTACATCTAGATGATAACGATGCTGTATGGGTAGATGATAAGTGGCAGATGGAAGAGTAGTGATTCATCACTATTATTATTTGTATAACTGCCTAGAGCAGCTTCTATCAACTCATATAGTATCTATATAAAAGAGCTCTCAACTGGATAACAGGCTGAGAGCTTTTTTATGAGGAATTATTTTATTCTGCTTACTTTTTACTATTATCTATATAGACAATTCAAGTATCAAAAATATATCTATAACCCCACTCTCAACTTGAAATAAGCAAA
>NZ_PJAT01000036.1 GCF_002836715.1 Psychrobacter sp. 4Dc | reverse complement strand
CTCACCACTACCAATCATGCCAGTTCCAGCATACATGCTCAAACCGCTCAAGACAGAAGCTATAGCAAAACCATGACTATATCCCCAGTTCATTCCTCTGAAATCTTTAAGGTTAGTCTTAATAATTAGTAAACTTATCCCTATACTATTAAGTGTCTCAACAGCTTTCATAGCTGCACCAGAAAGACCTTCTGTATCAGTAAGAGGAATGTCAAAACCATGAATTAAGACAGCTGCACGCGCTTGCTGTGTGCAATATCCTGCTTTTCCTGTAGCATGACGATATGCAGTAAACTGCGCATCAACTCCACCTGAAAAAGCGAACACGGCTCCATCGATTTGAGTGTTATCTTCTCTTATATGATTAACTGTTATGTCAACTATTGAATAGGTTTCTGGACACCACCTATTCCAGATATACTGAAGCTCAGTAAGGTTCGCAAGTAATCTTTTAGATACACTACCGTGTACTATAATGTTAAAGTTCTGTTGCATCCCTAGCAATAGAACACCAAGCAAATAAGAGTCGCAATTGTTGTCTTCTAGCATTGGTAAATTAGTAGGATAAACAATCCATAGTTCCGTTTCAACAATCTCTCCACTAGCAGATATTTCTTTTATTATGCATGAACGACGCTGTCCTTCTTCATTAACCTCAAGAGCTTGAGGAAATAGCTCCATTGAATTTTTCAAAAAACTACTCCTTTAATAAAAAATACTCAAACATTATTTCATATGATGTAATCATAGATACTTATTAC
>NZ_PJAT01000035.1 GCF_002836715.1 Psychrobacter sp. 4Dc | reverse complement strand
TTAAAGCGCTCTACATACGCATTTTGCTGTGGATTGCCAGGTTCAATATAGCTTAAGATGATACCTTGCTGCTCAGCCCAGTCTTTGAGCGCATTGCTGATGTATTCAGGGCCGTTATCGCATCTTATCTGCACAGGTTTGCCTCGGTACTCAATAAGCTGATTAAGACTGCGTATGACCCTTTGCGCCGGTAGCGAGAAGTCGACTTCAACGGTGAGTGCCTCACGGTTGTAATCATCAATGACATTGAACAGTCTAAAGCCGCGGCCATCAGTTAAGCTGTCGTGCATAAAGTCCATGCTCCAGCTTTGGTTAATCCTATCAGGTACTGCTAATGGTATTGGTTTAGCACGTTTAATGCGACGCTTAGGCTTGATTCTAAGGTTGAGTTCAAGCTCGCAGTAGATGCGATATACCCGCTTATGGTTGTACGGCAGTCCTAGCACATTACGCAAGGTTAAAAAGCACAAGCCAAAGCCCCAGTTCTTGTTCTCATCAGTCAGTTTGATAAGTAAGTCCGCTATTTGCTGGTTCTCATCTGTTACCACCGACTTGTGATAATAACAGGTGACGCTGATGTTAAAGATGCTACAAGCCCTGCGGATACCAATACCACGATCTTCAATGTAGTGACAAACCAACGCTTTGCGCCTTTGGGGCGCTACCACTTTTTTGACATAGCATCCTGTAGGATGTCGGACTTAAGACACTCGTCAGCGTACATCTTCTTTAAGCGGGCATTTTCAACTTCAAGCTCTTTAAGACGGCTGATAAG
>NZ_PJAT01000034.1 GCF_002836715.1 Psychrobacter sp. 4Dc | reverse complement strand
CTAGGGTGTGTTGACAATTACCGTAAATGGATAATCGTCGCTGCTAAATAGATATTAGCAGCAAACGACTCATCCGTTTTTTCAGCACGCATGGCAATTTTCTTGAAATCTTTCAGCTTACAGAAGAAGTTCTCGATTAAGTGACGCCACTTGTACATTTCTTTATCGAAATCTCGTTGCTTTAAACGAGAGCGTTTAGGGGGTATGACCGCTTTGCTACCACGCTCTTCTAAGTCTAGCAGTAGCCAATCCGTGTCAAAGGCTCTATCAGCAAGCAATGCACCAAACTCTTTGTCTTTAATTAAAGGTTTAACGCCAGCCATGTCATGCTGTTGTCCTTTCAATAAAGTAAAATCAACAAGGTTGCCTAATGCATCAACCATTGCCATGATTTTAGTGGTCATACCGCCTCTTGATTTGCCAATTGCCTGATGACAAGCCCCCCTTTTGCGCCTTGTCCATGACGATGTACCTTAACAATAGTGCCATCAATCATGGCATACTCTAAATCTGAGTCATTCAGAGCATTAAATAGCTTGCTGAATCTATCGCTTTTTACCCATCGACGGTAGCGCTTATAAACACTGTTCCAGTTACCAAATTCAGGGGGTAAGTCTCGCCACGGACTACCTGTTCGGACAATCCATAGAACAGCTTCGATAAATAGTCGATTATTTACCGCTGTTCTACCAACATCGGTCTCTTTACCTGCACAATACGGTGCTATCTTTGCCCACTGGGCATCACTTAGGGTTAATCTAGTCATAACACTATGATTATCAATTATTCTATATATGTCAACACACCCTA
>NZ_PJAT01000033.1 GCF_002836715.1 Psychrobacter sp. 4Dc | reverse complement strand
ATATTAAGAATGCACCATTAACTTTGAATACTATTAGAGAAATGCCTATAGAATTGGCAGGTCGTTTAGGTGATATATATTTCATTTCAGACGAACTGACTAACCTAGATGTTTTCGAAAAATTTGGCTACCCTGATTTTACAGATATGCAAATGATGGATAAATTACTCAATGAAAACTATGCAAATGAACAAGTTATTGTGCGTAAAAGACTTCATGATCTTGCGCTAAACAGCCAAGTTAAGATTGATAAAAATGGGCTAATAAGCATAAATGAAATCCCAGAGCTAATATCACGATTTTTTTATCAGTTTATTATTCGGTTCGATAGCCTAGTTTTGTTGAGCATAGATGATTTCACACCTAAGAAAAATCAGTTTATATCTACCTTTGATAATGGAAAGTTACAGTTATTCGAGAAGTCTAATGAAGACGATATTGACATTGAACAAAACGAAGTTAAAGCCTTGAGAGAAAAAGTAAAAAGACTTGCAGCTGAAAATGAAATACTTAAAGCCAAGCTCAATGATGAGCTGAATCAAACCAAGGCTGAAGTAGCAGATGATACAGCTGATGAAGTGGAATTAAACCCTAAAACTCAAACAGCTGTCACACGTTTATTAAATGTTCTATTCCATAAGGCACGATTAGATATTACAGCTCATAAAGGAACGACCAATAAAAATATAGTTAATTCCTCAATAAGCCTTAATGCAAAAATAACCGAAAAGCCCGTAAGTCATTGGATAAAACAGGTACAGCAACTAAGAATAGACACAGAAAAAAGATAATTAAAAAAATAGGGGTATATCAC
>NZ_PJAT01000032.1 GCF_002836715.1 Psychrobacter sp. 4Dc | reverse complement strand
TAGACCTCTTGCAAAAGTAGTTGTAATACACAACGTATATTATTGAACTCTACTTACTTAATAGATATGCCAAACATAGATAAGCTACTCAAAAAAAATGACGCTGGTTTTAAACGCTACACTGGCATTCATAAAGCCACCTTTTATGACATGCTTGAGGCCATGCAAGAGCATGAAGCATGTAAGACCAAATCAGGTAGACCAAGTGTGCTCAGTCTTAAGGAGCAGATACTACTAGCCCTGACTTATTGGCGTGAATACCGCACGCTTTATCATATCAGTATGGACTTTGGTATTCATGAGTCTTCTGCTAGCCGTATCGTTCGTAAAGTAGAAGACACACTGATTGACTCTGGCAAGTTTGAATTGCCCAAAAAGCTGCCTAGTCGTGTCGATGAGGACATCAATTGGTCAGTCGTCATTGTCGATGCCACCGAAACCCCAATTGAGCGTCCAAAAAAAACCAAAGAGACTACTACAGCGGTAAGAAAAAACAACACACCTTGAAAGCGCAGGTTATCGTCCATTGGCAAACCGGTTTGATACTTGATGTGCAAACCTGTAAAGGGTCAATCCACGATTTTAAGTTGTATAAAGATACTTGTCCTGATTGGTTACCTGAGAATACTAACTATCTAGCAGACAGTGGTTATCAAGGGTTAGCAAAGCTACATAACCAAACTTTCACACCATTTAAGAAACCTCGTGGTGGTCAGTTATTGGAGATATGCAAACAGGCCAATCACTATCTGGCAAAGTTCCGTATGGTGGTTGAGCACAAAATAGGCTTAATCAAGTTGTTTAAAATCGTGGCTCATAAATATCGCAACCGTCGTCAGCGCTATGATCTTAGAATGAAGCTGTTTGCTGGTATCATTAATTCCGAGCTTAAACTATGACTTTTGCAAGAGGTCT
>NZ_PJAT01000031.1 GCF_002836715.1 Psychrobacter sp. 4Dc | reverse complement strand
TATAGTCAGTTCAAAACAAAAGTGTTATGGCTAGGACAAACATCATAAAATAATTTGGATAAGTCATTTTCCATCCACCCTTGGCGTAGAAACTTCACTTGAGCCCATTTTTTCTCAATAGGGTTCAAGTCTGGGCTATACGGTGGCAGCCATAGAATACGATGACCATGCCTGTTCAGTAATTTTTGGATACGTTTGCTTTTATGAAACCGGGCATTATCCATGATAATCACGCATTTGGTTTTAAGACTTGGAATAAGTTTAAACTTGCACCAGTCGTAGAATATGCTGCTGTTAATGTTCTGTTCAAAGTAATCCAGTGCAAATAGCATCTTTTCATATAGAGCCCCAATGACGTTGGTTCGCTTTTTACCTTGCCAGTTGTCGCTGTCGATACAGGGTTTGCCTATCGGTGCATAGCCATGAGAACGAATAGTTTCAGCCTCAAAGCCGCTTTCATCCATATAGACAATGGGATAGCCTTGCTGTTTAAAGTTATCAAGCTTACTCTGATACGCCGCTCTTTTTATTGGACACGCTTTTGGATGCTCTAAGGTCTTTTTTTTGACTGATGCCTAGGCGTTTTAAAGCCTCACAAATGGCTGAGGCAGTACAGTTGAACCGTCTTGCTCTCTCATAGTGATAGTCATCAGGGTAACGCTCAACGTCTTTACGTAGTGCATCATCTGGTATTTTTGATGGCGTAACATTGCGAGTGCTCTTACTATGTAGCCGTTTCTTCCACTTTTGAATGGTGGTTGGACTAATGTCATAAAAAGAGGCTGCCTCGGCAAAAGTCATGCCACCTGCTAAGCTTTTAAGAACTTGTTTGCGATAATCTAGTGAGTAAGTCATGATAACTGAGTATATCTATTGAGTTATTTTATCTTATAACACTTTTATATTTAATACACTATA
>NZ_PJAT01000030.1 GCF_002836715.1 Psychrobacter sp. 4Dc | reverse complement strand
ACTCGTTGACAATAAAAAAGGCTAACTTTTCGTTAGCCTTTTTGCTATGAAATAGTCACAGTCATTTTTTATGAACTATTTGATGTGACTATTAAAAGCAAATTGTTATGGAGTAACCACTACATAATCATTGGTGTTAATTAAAATTTCTGATGGTTGATCGACAACGATACGCACTACGTTATTATCAACGACTTGAGATTTGTAATAGTTGTCTTCTGCAACTGTACAGCCTAAACAACGTCCCATCGCATCCCAAGGCTCAACAAATAGCTTCTGCTGTGCTTGATCTGCATTACCACCAATAAGTGAGAAAGGTAGGCTTACGATATAAGCTGCTGTTCCAGCCACAGCATTCACGAGTTGCAATGGTTTGCCAACAATCGTATCGACTACCATCGTCTCATATGAAGGACCAAAATCAGTTTCATCAATTTCTATAGCTGCAAAAGTAGGCTGGATAGTTGCAGCTAACAATCCTAGAGTTGCCAATACAGTAAAAAATCTCTGCTTAACTGTGCGTTGAGTTTTTGCTTTAACAGTCATAACGATATCCTGAAACTCATAGTAGTATGATTAATGGCTGCTGCTATCTTCACGCAGGAATCTTGCGGCAACAATAGTTAGGCTAAATATTACAGAAAAATAAATGATACGCACTATTTATGTAAGCGCTAGCACTATTAAAGCAAGATGTGCGCTAATAAGCAACAAAAATGAGAATAATCTAGTTATAGCTTTGGCAGTATTTGATACTTTTAAAAATAGATACTGTGTCTAGATATTATCTTAAACTAGACACAGTACAAACAAACGGATATCCATTATTAGTTATTTGGTGGTGTTCTAAAAAGTATGCTGACATCAGACATAGCCATAATTGATATAAAAGAATACCAAATCAAACACTTTTAAGTGACTATCGAGCTTT
>NZ_PJAT01000039.1 GCF_002836715.1 Psychrobacter sp. 4Dc | reverse complement strand
CCTGTGATACCTCATAATGGCGACATTCCTTATATCTTTTCTACCTTTTATAATAAACAATTAAATATATGGTGACATTATGAACACCTTCCCGCTATTTTTTAAATTAGAAGACCGTAAAGTGCTTATCGTGGGCGGCGGCGAAGTGGCACTGCGTAAAGCGGACTTGCTCAGCCGTGCAGGCGCCTGTATCACTATACTTGCACCCGATATCAGCCACGAGCTACAAGCCTTACTCACTGACAGCAAACATGAATTTATCTATGAGAACTATAATAAAACCTATATGTCAGGCGCACGGGTAATCATTGCCGCGACTGACGATGAGACGCTGAACCACCAAATTCATGCAGATGCGACTGAGCTAAACATTCCAGTCAATGTGGTCGATACCCCGCATTTATGTGACTTTATTTTTCCAGCGATTATCGATAGAAATCCTATTGTGATTGGTATTTCATCAAATGGTAAAGCGCCAGTATTGGCACGTCTATTACGTGCACGTCTTGAGACATTAATCCCGCAAGGCTATGGAAAATTGGCCAAGCTGGCAGGTGAATTCCGCAGTGAGGTAAAAGCCAAAATACCAACGCTTACTGGACGTCGTCAGTTTTGGGAGCGCGCGTTTGAAGGTCAAGTCAGTCAGCTCATGTTTGCAGGTAATGAAACTGAAGCGACTGCACAGTTAAAGGCTGATTTGGATAGTACTGCCGCTGCTATCAGTAAGAAAAGCGACGATGCAAATGCGGTAAAAGAGTCAGACATGATTACTGCTACTCTATCTGATGAGTCAGAAAAAAACTTACCAGCCATTGGTGAAGTCTATATTGTTGGCGCAGGCCCGGGTGATCCAGAGCTGTTGACATTTAAAGCCTTGCGTCTAATGCAGCAAGCAGATGTGGTGTTTTACGATGCACTGGTCTCACCGCAGGTGTTGGACTTATGTCGCCGTGATGCTGATAAAGTATTTGTCGGTAAAAAACGCAGCAATCATACAGTTGCGCAATTAGGCATCAATGAGCTACTTGTCACCCATGCCAAACAAGGTCGCCGAGTCGTGCGTTTAAAAGGTGGCGATCCGTTTATCTTTGGACGTGGCGGCGAAGAGATCGAAAGCCTACGAGCAAACAATGTACCTTACCAAGTCGTACCAGGTATCACCGCTGCCAATGCCGCTGCTAGCTATGCAGGCATTCCGCTCACTCACCGTGACCATTCACAATCAGTGCGTTTTGTGACGGGATTTTTGAAGGCTGGTGCACCCAATAGTAATTTTGAGAACTTTTTAAATACTGATGAGACGGTCGTATTTTATATGGGTCTGCACTCGCTGACACGTTTGACTGAAGGCTTGGTTGATGCTGGACGCAGTAGCGAAACGCCGATTGCTATCGTCTCTAATGCGAGTATGCCCAATCAGCAAGTATTGACAGGTACGCTTGCAACGATTGTTGCCAAACAAGAACAAGCACAATTGCCAACGCCTGCCCTCCTAATTATGGGCGACGTGGTCAGCTTGCATCATGATTTGGCTTGGTATAATTTGCAAAATCAGCAGCACAGTCAAAACAGCAATGATATAGCTAAAAATTGGTTGCGTGAAGGCTCAAGAGGTAAAGCAGTAAAACAACCGAGAGACCAACAAGCACACGCCCTATCGATGGTCGAAAATCTTGCGACGCAGCAAGGAGATGGTCTGGAGCAATTGATTATTGACTAGCGCTTACTGCTAACCTGCAAAACGATAAGTTTTAAATAAAAAGAAAACCCTACCAGTATATTATTGGTAGGGTTTTCTTTTGGCAACAGCGCAAATCTCAACGATTCTTGCTAGAATGAAGACTTTCTACTGCTCATAATCATAGTCTACTTATGCCCATACCTGATGCTAGCTTGCCTTCTTCTTTAACCACGCAAATAAAACCTTTGACCATATTGCATACCTCAGACTGGCATTTGGGCCGACGTCTGTATGGGCGTCTTCGTTACGAAGAGTTTGAGTCATTCCTGCATTGGCTACAAGACACCATCAGCGCGCAAAAAGTAGATATATTGATTGTTGCGGGTGATATCTTCGATACCATGACCCCGAGCAATAAAGCCCAAGCGCTGTATTATGAATTTTTGGGTAATGTCTCACGCTCCTGCTGTCAGCATGTGGTAATTGTCGCAGGGAATCACGATTCACCGACATTTTTAGACGCGCCAAGCAATGTGCTTAAATTTTTGAATGTCCATGTGATCGGCACGGCTTGTGATGACTTGGACGACGAAGTATTGGTCTTGGGTGATGACGACAACAACCCCCATTGTATTATTGCCGCTGTGCCCTATCTGCGCGATCGGGATGTGCGTAGCAGTAGCGCTGGCGAGTCCGCAGATAGCAAAGACGCCAATGTTATCGCTGGTATTTGCGCGCATTATGACAATGTTGCAGACATTGCGAAGGCTAAGCAAGCCGACTTAATTAAAACGCATCAGCGATATATTCCTATCATCGCCACAGGACACCTATTCGCGTCTGGTGGCAAAACAACCGAGGATGATGGTGTACGCGAGCTATATGTCGGCTCACTAGGTAAAATCTCCGCCGATATGTTCAACGATGGCTTTGATTATGTGGCACTTGGCCATTTGCACGTGCCGCAGCGCGTTGGCGGTCGTGAGAGTATTCGCTATTCAGGCTCACCCATCGCCATGGGTTTCGGAGAGGCCAAACAGCAAAAGCAAGTATTGCTGGTACAGTTTGGTGCCGCAGAACATTTTAATAATGGCATCTCAGAGTTGAATGATGCACCTGATAGTACTACTCATCATGTCATCAATATAGTAGCTGATATTGGAGTCACCAAAGTTAAAAAATCAGTAGAAAAACTGACAGAAAAATCTACTAAAAAAGTGTCTAGTCAGGAACTGCCTTTCATGGATGACTTGTTTGGCTTTGATGAGCCATTAGAAGATGAGGAAGTTAAAAAATCTACTGTCGTAGAAAATACTCCTATTCAGCCTGAGCAATATAAAAGCATTCGAGAAACTTCTACTGACGCCGTGAATAGCAATAAAATTCTACATCGCGATGACGCTAATCAGATGCAAGTAGTATCCCTACCCATTCCAAAGTTCCAACAATTGGCGCAAATATCTGGTGACCTAACCACAATTGAACAAACCATTCAAGCGCTTACACAATCGGACTCTATTTGGCTAGAGATTGTCTATACAGGTGACGAAATCGTCAGTGATTTGCGTGAGCAAGTGCAAGCAATGGTAGAAGGGTTGCCATGTGAAGTGCTTAAGATAAAAAACACTCGTACTTATAATAAAGTCCTCAATCAGCAGCAAACATCTGAGAACTTGCAGGACTTAAATGAGATGGAAGTGTTTGAGCGCTGCTTGACGATAAATGATGTGGCTGATTCTCAAAAAGACTCATTGCGCGATGCCTATGGTCAGATACTTTATAACTTACGTCATGAAGACAAACAGGCAGAATGATATAAGTGACATATCATGACCACACTTCCTTATCTCTCTCAATTTTTCGCAGTTGCGGCTATTACTAATATTAAGACTTATCCATGCGCCTAATCGAACTCAGACTAAAAAACCTCAACTCCCTAAAAGGCGAATGGCATATTGATTTTGCTGATACTGCCTTTACCAATGAAGGCATCTTTGCTATCACTGGACAGACTGGTGCTGGCAAGACCACCATATTGGATGCTATTTGCTTAGCGCTATATGGTGAGACACCAAGGATTAATAGTATCAGTAAGAGCAGTAATGAGGTGATGACGCGGCAGACGGCAGAATGTTTCGCTGAAGTAGTGATTGACTTAAATGGCGAGCAGTATCGCTGCCGCTGGGGACAGCGCCGTGCTTACAATAAAGCAGACGGAAATCTGCAAGATGCGACTCATGAAATCGCTAAGATAAACGTTGATGACTCGTTAAAAGAGGATGAGCTGTTAGAGAGCACCTTAAAGCATACCAAAAATAAAATTATTGAACTGACTCGGATGGATTTTCAGCAGTTCACTCGCTCTATATTGCTGGCTCAGGGTAGTTTTTCAGCATTTCTAAAGGCAAAGGCTGATGAACGCGCTGATATATTAGAAAAAATTACAGGCACTGATATTTACGCGACTATCTCCACACAGGTTCATGATAAAAAACGTACCGAAGAAGAAATTCTCAGCAAGCTGCAATACGGTTTAGACGGTTTAATGCTTTTAGATACCGATGAAGAAAATCAGCTAAAAGCCGACTTACAGTCATATCAAAGTGCCCAAAGTGAGCAGCAGCAGACCATTCAAGATTTGGCCGAAAAGATAAAGTGGCTAGATAGCGTCACAGAATCAAAAGAAAAACTGAATACTTATCAAAATGATCTAGCTCAGGCTCAGCAGGCTCAGCAAGACTTTATCCCTAATGCCAAACGCTTAACCGCTGCCAATAAGGCGTTGGAGATTGACAGTCAGTTCAGCCAACTTGTCCATAGTCGAGATAATTTAAAACGCTTGCAAGAAGAACAGCAGCAAATAATCGGCATCCTACCGCAGAAACAAAATGATCTAGAACAAGCAACCGCAAATCTAGAGACAGCGAAAACTCATGTGCAAGCTGCCCATGAAGTTTTGCAAACAGCTCTACCCAATATTGCGCAGGCGCGTAAAATCGATGTGGAGGTTGCGCAGAACACGCATATCTTAAAAGACATTGAGCAAAGACAACAAGACTTGTCTATTAGCACTCAGCATTTAAATAAAGAGATAGACAACCATAAACAGCAGGCTGCGCAGAATAAAATCCAGCTCACACGTGTCGAAAGCTATCTTAATGACGCCCATGAATTAAACAATATCGATAGTGACATAGCAAATTTCAAAAGTCATTGCGGCCGACTAAAAGCCCTATTGCAAGAGAATACCGCCCTATCAGATGATAGAACAAGCCAGCAGCAACAGATCCACCAGTATCGCGCCAATCTTGACGTCTTAAGTCAACAGAAAAAGACAAAAGACACCACCATGTTGTCTATACAGGATAAATTGGCCGCTTTACAACGAGAGCAAGCAGCATTAACCCAAGTGCAGTCATTGGCTGATATGCGAGATGAGCAAGAACAGATTGATGATATCAACCGTCAACTTGACCAAGTAAGCGTTAAGACAAAACAGCAAGATGAGCTTAGTGTACAAGTAGAGAAAATAGTTGCGACCTTGCCAGTAATGAGTAACGACCTCACGAAGCTGGTAGGACTAATCGCTGATAATGAATCGGCTATCAGCGCTGCCAAAGAAAAGCGTCAAGACAAACAAACCCAGCTGCATTTACTACAAAAAGTCGCCAAATTAGAAGACTATATCGCTGACCTAAAAGATGGCTATCCCTGCCCGCTTTGTGGGTCGCTAGAGCATCCTTATAGTGCAGACCATCCACATTTAATACCAGACACGGAAGCAGATCAAACTCAGCAACAGATAACAGATCTGGATATGACTATAGCGGATTTAGAAGATACCCTATCTAAACATCGTATTACTCAGGCAACTGTACGGCAGCAGTTTGCGCAAGCGGAAGAGCAACAAACCCTGCTAAATCACCAAATACAAAAGTTGAAGATAGATATCGACCAGTTGGTCAGTTCAGTACTAAATAAAGGCTACTCTCGATTTATTACTGAAACATTAAAATCGCTAGCGCAGATTGAGACGCATGTAGATGCGCTGTCATTATTAGACAGTAGCAAAATCGAGCTAGGTAAGCGTAGAGAATCTCTTAAAAATACGTTAACTCAATATGAAACGCTTAGCGAGTCGCTCTCTACGATGCGTAATGACATCGAAGCATTAGACAAAGAGCGGCGTGAGCTGGCAAGCACTATCAATGAGATTGAGAGCAATAGTGAAAAAATAGCATGGGCTATAGAAAACTTAGACAAAAAATATCATGATAATTTTTCTGAATTGACTGTGCTCAAAATAGATATATTAGCCCTGTTAAATAAATATTCCGCTGGCAAACATCAGTCAGATGCAAAAACGGCGATACGTTCTTCACTACAATCATTACAACCGCTGATAACCAGCATTGAAAATCAAACCGTACTAAGCAATGTGGACGCTCAGGCGCATATCAATACTCTGCGCCGATGTCACAGTGCCCTTTTAGAAATCAAGCAACAGTTTAACGACTACAGAGAGGATCAACAAACCTTTAAGACATCACTTGGTCAACTAGAAACAAAAATCGAGACCAAGCAGTCTCAGCTCGACAAAGAAGAAAATGAGCTTGTTAAAATAGTTCAACTCGTGGCTGAAAAAGCGAACATGCTTGAGCAATTAAAAACAAACAGAGATGAGGTCTTAGCTAATAAAGATCCTGAAACAGAAGAAAAGCGTTTACGTGATGCGTTAGATCAGGCTAAAACCACGCAGACCTCTACGCAAAGACAGCTAGACAATGCTGAGCACATACTTAGTCAATTGCTTGATAAGCAACGTCAGGTGACTGAGCAAGTGACTACTGTAAAGATTACACTTAGCAACCAAGAAGATACCTTTAAGTCAGCGCTTGCCGCCTCTGATTTCGCTAATGAAATAGATTTTACTAATGCACGCCTGCCCATAGATGAGCGTAACGCACTTAGACAGCAGCAACAGCATATCGATTATGCCCTAAAGCAAGCGCAATCTTTATTGGATGCAACACAAAAAACACTTGCAGATAAACAAGCCAATCCGCTGACAGTAGACGATAGAGAAACGCTTACCCAACAGCAATCACAAGCCCAAGATGAATTTAACAAACGAATTGAGTCAATCGGTGCAATCAGTCAGCGTCTAAAGGACAATGAAGACAAAAAAACCACCCAACAGGCACAGCTTGATGCTATCACTGCTCAAAAGGACAAACTGCAAGTTTGGCAACAATTGCATAAATTGATTGGTTCATCTGATGGCAAAAAGTTCCGTACTTTTGCTCAAGGGCTAACCTTTGACCTTATGGTCACTCACGCCAATACGCAGCTGCAAAAAATGAGCGATCGCTATTTGCTGGCCCGTGATGATAATAGTCCACTTGAGCTGAATGTCATTGATAATTATCAGGGCGGTGAAATTCGCAGTACCAAAAATCTCTCAGGCGGTGAAGGCTTTATTATCAGCCTGGCTCTGGCGTTAGGACTGTCGCAGATGGCCAGCCAAAATATTCGCGTGGACTCGCTATTTTTAGATGAAGGCTTTGGTACATTGGATGAGGAATCTTTAGACATTGCGCTTGATACACTGACCAATCTACAGCAAGAAGGTAAATTAATCGGGGTGATATCCCATGTTCAGGCGCTAAAAGATCGCATTTTAACCCAAATAAAGGTCGAAAAGCTCTCAGGCGGATTTAGTCGAATTAGTGGTCAAGGGTGTCATAAAGTCGTCAGTGAAAAAGCATCATAAGTTAGGTTAATCACTTTACTACTTAATACTTTTAAACCTTTTCTTTTAGGCAATAAAAAACCACCGAACATTAAGGACGGTGGTTTTTTTTGAGACAGTTTGGGAGTGATATTACTTCATTACTTAGTAACTAAACCACTAAGCTCACTCATCAATACGGACAACGTTGAAAGACCGATTTGACCTTCTTCATCGTTGCTATGCAGCTCATCCAACTTATTCATCTCTGTAGTGACTGCAGCAAGCTGATCGACGTGTCTTGCTCTCCATTCACTAAATGCTTGCTTAGCATCTGGTTTTGAGAGTACCGCATCCATCAATAGACGCAAGCTGCGTGACAGCTCGTTCACTAACGCATGGCGAGCACGGCGATCCCAATAATCTTGCTGTGGTAGGCTGGCAATATTTTCCATCATCCAGTCTAATTGCAATACTTGATAAGCTTCAAAATATAAGGTTGCAATCTCATCAACAGGACGCTCGTATTGCTCAGCAAGCAACGCGGCATCAAGCGCATCGACATGGTACGGTAGCATCGCAAATAGCGTAGCGTCATTATCAGACAGATCCTTTTGCATCAAGCGCTTGGTATCTTCTTGCAGATATTGGGCAAACTGCTGCTCGATAAAACCACTTGGCTTGGTCAATTTTTCTACGCTTTCACTGAAGCGGCTAATCATATCAGCAACTTGCAAGTTTTGACCGAAGGCATTGATAAACCAAACCACACCGCGCTCCAGTGAATCACGTAGACGTAGCTCAAGGTTCAGCAGTAACGTCGCCTCAACTTGATTGTCTAGAGCTTCAAGTGCTTTCCAAGCACGCGATACGTTGAATACATCACGGCTAATCGCATAACCACGTACGATAGTGGCTAGTGATTGATCGGTTTCCTCAAAGAGACGGAATAGCGCTTCAATACCTAAGCGGTTGACCACACTGTTGGTCAAGTAAGTACTGATAATCTCGCGATGCAAACGGTGTTCAGTCATCTCGTCAAAGAAGCGTGACGCAAGCTCATCTGGGAAGTACTTACGTAGCTCATTGATAAAGTACGGATCATCTGGTAAATCAGATAAGAGTAGATTGTCATAAACCCACATTTTGCCATAAGCCAAGACGACTGCTAGCTCAGGATTGGTCAGACCAGTATCTGCTTTTTGGCGCTTCGCAATCTCTTCATCTGATGGTAGATACTCAATCGCACGATCCAGACGCCCTTCACTCTCTAACATCTGAATAAAGCGCTGATGATCACTCAGGTTGGCTGCGGCACGGATATGGCTCAGCTCGATCGCTTGTGGTTGCAAGTAGTTTTGACGTAGTACCAATTCTGCTACGGTGTCAGTCATACTCTCAAGCAGCTCATTACGTTGCTTCAGTGTCATATCACCTTGCTCGACCACTTTGCCAAGTAGGATTTTGATATTGACTTCATGATCCGAACAGTTAACACCGCCTGAGTTGTCGATTGCATCTGTATAGATACGTCCGCCCGTTTGAGCGTACTCGATACGACCTTGCTGGGTTAGACCTAAGTTACCACCTTCACCAACGACGGCTGCACGTAGCTCATTACCATCGATACGCAGCGAATCATTCGCACGGTCGCCCACGTCAGCATGCGTTTCGTTTGCACTTTTGACATAAGTACCGATACCACCATTCCAAATAAGATCGACAGGTGCCCGTAGTAACGCACTGATCAAATCATTCGGTGCAAGGCTATCTTCACTGATATCGAAGAGCGACTTCATCTCAGGACTGATAGCGATGGTTTTGTCTTGGCGCGAGAAGATACCACCACCTTGACTGATCAATGATGCTTCATAATCTGCCCATGATGAGCGTGGCAATTCAAACAAGCGTGCGCGCTCAGCGTACGAGGCTGCCGTATCTGGATTAGGATCAATGAAAATATGCAAATGGTTAAAAGCAGCAACCAGCTTAGTATGCGTTGATAGCAGCATGCCATTACCGAATACATCCCCACTCATGTCACCAATACCGACAACGGTAAAGTCATCACGGTTTTGGATGTCCATACCGCGCATACGGAAGTGACGTTTGACCGACTCCCAACCACCGCGAGCTGTGATACCCATTGCTTTATGGTCGTACCCTACTGAACCACCTGATGCAAAGGCGTCATCTAGCCAGAAGTTGTACTCTGCTGCTAGCGCATTGGCTATGTCAGAGAAGGTAGCTGTACCTTTGTCTGCTGCAACAACCAAGTACGGGTCGTCCTCATCATGACGTACCGTGTTGGTTGGCGGGACGATGTTGCCATCTACAATATTGTCTGTGACATCAAGCATGCCGCGTAAGAATGTCTGATAGCAAGCGATACCTTCTGCTTGGAACGCCTCACGACCATCAGCCATGCTCTTGGTTTTTACAATAAATCCGCCTTTAGAGCCTACAGGGACGATTACTGCGTTTTTGACCATCTGTGCTTTGACAAGGCCAAGCACTTCAGTACGGAAATCTTCCATACGATCTGACCAGCGCAGACCACCGCGAGCGACTTTGCCGCCACGTAAGTGCACAGCTTCGACGCGTGGTGAATACACAAATATCTCAAACATTGGCTTTGGTTTAGGCAAGTTTGGAATGTCTGCTGCCAAGAACTTAAATGACAGACGATCTTTGCGCTGACCATCACTATCAACTTGATAGAAGTTGGTACGTACCATCGCATTAATCAAATCTAAGTACCAGCGCAAGATACGATCTTCGTCTAGACTATCTACATCTGCTAGCGCAGCAGTAATTTCCTCTTGAATAGTAGCGGCTTTTTGTTGACGATCTTCTTCGCTATACTTAGGATTCATACGTGCGTCAAACAAACTACCTAACGCGACACTGATATCACTGTTTTTGACCACGGTTTGCTGAATATAAGCACTAGAGAATGGGGCACGTGCTTGCAGCATATAGCGAGACAATGCACGCAATACGACGACATCATAAGTATCGAGCTTAGTTGTTAGTACCAATTCATTAAATGAATCGCTCTCCACTCGGCCTGCCCAGATTTGCTTGAGGCTGTCTTCGAACTGACCACGCACGACTTGCATATTGACCGTATCGACATGCTCTAGGGTCAACTCATACTCTTGCATCCAGATAGGCTGCTCTGGCAAGTCAAACTCATAAGTCTGTGCTGAGATAACTGACACACCAAAGTTTTCAAGTATTGGTAGCACTTTTGACAAGATAACCGGCTGCTCGCGACCGTACAGTTTTAGATGGAGCTGGTTACGTGCATCGCCTGTCGACTGGTATAAATGCCAAAGCATTGGTTGCTCTGCGGTCAGTCCTGCCAGACGCTTCGTGTCTTCGACTGCGGTACGAGCATCAAAACGCTCTTGGTAGGCAGCAGGAATATAGTTTAAGAAGCGACGATTTAAAGCATTGGCTTGTTGTTCGCCCACATTGTCGAGTAGCATTTTTTGATAATTATCATCCCATGATTGCATGAGTGCTGATAATTTGGCTTCAAGTGTAGCGATATTGACGTCATTTACTTGGCCAGGCACGGTACGTACGTGGACATGCACACGAGCATGCGCAGATTCGTTAAACTCAGTGGTAAACCCTGAAGACATACCGTTATAGGCATCTTTTAGGACGTTTTGTACTTTGATACGTAGCTCGGTATTGAACTTATCACGCGGGATATAGACCAAGCACGAAACAAAACGCTGATAATGGTCGATACGGCTAAATAGACGTAAGCTCTTTTTGTCTTGTAGTTGAGTAATGCCCGAAACAATTGGATATAGCTCTTCGACGCTGGCTTGGAACAAATCATCACGCGGTAAGGTGTTAATCACATGCATCATCTTGTGATGGGCATGACCGTCACGTGGCAAGTCTGCCATCGCCATAATCTTATTGGCTTTTTCTCGCAATAGCGGTATTTGCTGTACAGTCAGCTGATAGGCTTGTGACGTAAGCAAACCGATAAAGCGGTATTCACCAATTAGGTTGCCATTGTCATCGAACTTATGAATGCCCAAAAAGTCCATATATACTGAACGGTGTACAGGTGATACACGGCTTGATTTAGACAGCATCAACACGCGCGGCTCAGTCAATAATTGCTTTAGGCCTCTAGGTAATTGGCTGAAGCTTTCTGATAGCTTGTCTTTTTCAGAACCACGTAATAGACCTAGACCACTGTTACCAATCGCAAATAAATCCAAATCGGTCGGCTCAGAAGTCACTTCGATAGACTGACCGCCTTCTAAGCGGTATTCACGATAACCTAAGAATATGAAGTGATCGTCTAAGATCCAATCTAAAAATGCTTGGATTTCTTGTTGTGAGTAGAATACTTCTGGTAGCGGCTTCGTTGAAAGCTCCGTTTTGATGTCGTTCAACTGCGCACGCATCTGTTTCCAGTCGCCAACGACCGTATCAAGCGTGTCAATTTTTGACATAAGCATCTGTTGAAGTGCTTCCAAGTCTTCGTTGTCTTGGTAAGCAATTTCACAATGAATCAATGACATATGTGAAGTGGCACTTTCATGTGCGCCTTCGATATGGGTGATATCACCATTTTCATCACGCTCAACACTGATGATGATGTTATAAGTACGATGAACATCGATACCTTCTGCTTCTAGGCTCATCAAAATCGTATCAACTAAGAATGGTCTATCATAAGCTGCGATTTGAATGACAGTATGCGAGCTGTGAAAGTGCTGCTCTTCTGCTGCTGGGTTTAGTACTGTCAGCTGCGGCTTGCTGCCGTCGTAAGCTTTGAGTAGTGTAAAGTGATGTAGCGCCATGCCCGCCAAGTCAGCATTACTAATCGCCTCTGCAGTTTCTTGATGCAGCGGCTGATAATAGCTATGAATAAAATGATCAAATAGCGATTTGTCTTTTTGTACATAACTGGTAGCAATATCGCTTATCTGGCTAATGCGCTCTTTTGCGATACTGAGGGAGTTTGGCATTTCCTGCGTCCTTTTTTTATAGATTTGGTTTAACATTTATTTATTTAAGTTTATCGATTGAGATTGACTACTGTTACTGCATATTCATCATTGGTGCAACGGTGCAGTATTTCCATTCACGCGACTTATTTTATTTTTATAACAGTTAGAAATTTTCTCCTTTTTTGCTCTTATTTTTTATTAATATGTAGCCATCAGAATTTAATACTACCAATATAGTGAAGTGTAACGCACATAAGGCGCGAGCTAAAGTGTACAACATCATTTCATGAATCAGCGATGTGTCGATAACCTTTACTAATGAGACAATGCGGTTTTGGACATCGATATGGATGATTCGATGCTGGCAGGCGGATACTCATGGTAATTGAAGGCGTTTTTTTGTTAGAATATGCCAACATATTTAAGAGCGTACGACTCGCTCACTATTAACTTTAATGCTAAGGGCAAAAGGTATGATGAATATTTTGGTGGTTGGCTCAGGTGGTCGCGAACACGCATTGGCATGGCAATGTGCAAAAGATGACAATGTAAAAAATGTCTACATCGCTCCTGGTAATGCTGGCACCGCCCTTGAGCCTAAATGCCAAAACGTTACGCTAGAGTCTATCGATGCTGACGCAGGCGAGCATAGTGCTGTTATCGCGTTTTGTCAAAATAATGATATCGACATGGTAATTGTCGGTCCAGAAGCGCCTTTGGTTACGGGTATTGTTGATGCTTGTCGTGAAGCAGGTATTAAAGCATGGGGCCCAACAGCATACTGTGCACAGTTAGAAGGCTCAAAAACTTTTGCTAAAGAGTTCATGGAACAAAACAACATTCCAACCGCTGCTTATCAAGGTTTTACCGACGCAGTCGCTGCAAAAGCCTATGTCGATGAGCAAGGCGCGCCTATCGTTATCAAAGCAGATGGTCTTGCTGCAGGTAAAGGCGTTATCGTTGCTGAAACGATCGAACAAGCACATGAAGCTATCGACGATATGCTAGCGGACAACAAGTTCGGTGATGCTGGCAGCCGCGTGGTTATCGAGCAGTTTTTACAAGGTGAAGAAGCCAGCTTTATCTGTATGATTGATGGTGATAACATCTTGCCAATGGCAACCAGCCAAGATCACAAACGTGCTTTTGAAGGTGATACTGGTCCAAACACTGGCGGTATGGGTGCCTACTCCCCTGCTCCAGTTGTTACCAGCGATGTTCATAACAAAGTCATGCAGCAAGTGATTCAACCAGTAGTCGATGCCATGAAAAACGCAGGCCATCCTTATACTGGATTCTTATACGCTGGTCTTATGATTGATAAGGCAGGCGACCCGTATGTCATCGAGTTTAATTGCCGTTTTGGTGATCCAGAAACGCAGCCTATTTTAATGCGTTTACAGTCATCAATGGTCGATTTGGTCGCACAAGGTTTGGTAGGTCAATTACCTAGTGAAGCAAAATGGGATGCGCGCCCTGCTCTAGGTATCGTTGTCGCATCAAAAGGCTACCCTGAAACTTCATCTAAAGGTGATGTGATTGCTGGCTTGCCAGAACTAGATCCTAACAACGACGAAGCTGTTAAAGTTTTCCATGCTGGCACGGCATTTTCTAATGATAATGATAAAGAAGTCGTCACAAACGGCGGGCGCGTCTTATGTGTGACTGCGCTAGCAGATAGTATTTCTGATGCTCAGCAAGCAGCTTTAGCAGTCACCGCTGCTATTAGCTTCGATGGTGCGCAGTACCGCCGTGATATTGGTCATCATGCCATCACTCGCGAAAACGCTTAGCAGCTAAGGCATCCTAAGAGACATATTGAGTAACGTCTTGGGCAACATTTCAGATAATGCGAAGGTTTCGCTCAATATGTTTGATTAATAGTATTTCTGTATTTTATAGCTCTACATCACTATTTGACCTAGCATCATGCTAGGTCTTATTTTTTAGTATCTTTTTAATACTAATCTATTGGTTATAAATAGATTTTTCTAAGTTTTAATAACAAGTGACCTTGCTAAAAAATTCTAGCTATTTATCAATCATACTCAAACTAGTAAGCACCTATTTATCAATAGTTACCGCTAGATATTAGCTTACAAAGTAACTATCAATGGCCAGCTCAGGCTCATAAAACCAACGCGCTTTATATGATACAATTTTGTACCTGTGCATCACGTCTCCCTTGTATTGTAGGTTTCGAACCCGCAAATCAATACCAATTGGATGAATGATTATACTTATGGCAAATGATACGTCTAAACCTTTTAGCAACAAGCAATCAATCGATAGCCTAAAAACCTCAGGGTTTGATCGTCGTATGTCGATTGCAAAAACTTCTTTGAATATTGGTCGTCGTTGGGCGGGTAATAGCGTGTCTGGTATGTTCTTAAATAAAGAAGCACGTACTGCACGTAATCAGGCATTTATGGAAACTCAGGCAAATTATCTGGCATCAGAGTTAGGTAAATTGAAAGGTTCGGTCGTCAAGATTGGTCAAATGCTAGCGATTTATGGTGAGCATATACTGCCGCCAGAGATTACGCGTGCTTTGCAAACCCTTAATGATGACACGGCGACATTGACTTGGCCGACGATTGAGCAAACATTACGCCAGTTACTGGGCAACAAACTAAACGAGCTAGACATTGATCCTGTCCCCATCGGAACTGCTTCTCTTGCTCAAGTTCACCGTGCGACCGTACTCGCCACTGGCGAACAAGTTGTGTTAAAAATTCAGTATCCGGGTGTGGCAGACGCTATCAACTCTGACCTTGCCTTGTTCAAAAGATTGTTAAAAGTAAGTAATATCGTTCCCCAAACACGCGCACTCGACGCTTGGTTTGAGGAAATACGTGACCTACTCCATCACGAAGTCGATTATGAAGCGGAAGCGGCTACGACGGAGCGTTTTTATGAGCGTTTAATTGATGATCCGCGCTATATCGTGCCTAAGATCAATCGCACTTATTCTAAAAAGCGTCTGCTATGTATGTCATACGAGCCAGGTATCACTGTGGTCTCGGAAGCACTGCAATTACTACCTCATGAACGCCGTAATGCCATTGGCCAAGCGGCTATTGAAATCATGATGCAAGAGATTTTTGTATGGGGTGAGATGCAAACAGATCCCAACTTTGGTAATTATTTAGTGCGTGTGAGCGAAAACGAAGAAGATATCGATAGATTGGTTTTGCTAGATTTTGGAGCGATTCGTCAGTTTGATGGTGACTTATTAACGATTGCCCGTGATCTACTACGCGCAGGATATCGTCATGATCAGCAAGCAATGAGCATTGCTATGAAAGGATATGACTTTTTCGATAGCATGAGCAATAAAGTTCGTTCAGATATTGCTTCGTTATTTTTACTGGCTACCGAGCCTTTTAGTGATCCTGAGAAACACACTAATATCCCTAGCGAATGTTTGGATGAGCAGAATCGCTATATTTGGGCCAACAGTAAATTACATTCACGCCTATCTACTACGGCTACACGCGCAATGCAATCTTTTGAATTTAATCTACCACCAAAAGAATTTATGTTTATTAGCCGCAAGTTTATCGGTGCATATACCTTTTTAACTGTTCTAGATGCGCATACCAACTCTAACAGTCTCGTAAAACCTTATTTATAAACTGTGTAAATTTTGAGCCGTCTTCTAGTGACGGCTTTTACTGTTTTATTTTTACTTGCTTAGGCTATTTTATATCTAATATTACTAACTTTACTGTGTATCACTGACATAAGCCCTATATTTACTTAGGCTATTATTTTTCGCTTATAGCACTTACCTGCCAATCATCGAATCTTGTTTTATACCACTTTGGCTTACGAATACTTAGCTCCCAACACACCTCTTGTCGGGCAAGATATTTCACTTCGAAATGAGTGCGCTGACTGGTCGCTGGTACTCGAGAACGTGTTGATGGTAGACACCACACTTTGGTTGCTTGGTGTTCTGCATTGTCCATATAGGATTCGATATTAGTGACTAATATCACTTCTCCGCCCACCTGCAAGCGTGATAAGAGAAACTCAAAAAAAGGCATGTTCAGCCATTGCTGATTTGGATTGTGCTGTTCAGGATTGGGATAAAGAATGAAGATTTTAGCCAAGCTGTTTGGTTTGATTGCATGCACTGTCCATGCAATCGCATCCGCATGAATCGCGTCTAGGTTTGATAGATTTTGTAGAGTGGCTAATTTTGAGAATGCTTCAAATTTATTACGCGTGCGTTCAATGGCTATCAGATGCTTATCAGGATTTTGTGCGGCAAAGCTAAGTGCATGCTTACCCTTCCCTGCCCCAATCTCTAGCATCAACGGTTTTTCATCTTTATTGTCATTGATGATATTTGGAATAATAAAGTCACGCGGTGCTGACAGTTTTTGTGGTTGAAAGGCACGCTCTTGCTGATGCGTGAGATCAATATTGTCGGTCATCTACTATCCTTAAAGCATTTGTCTTTTGTCATTATTCGGCCCCATGCTATTATATAGTCAATCCAATTGAATAGTAATACAGCGATAGCAAGTACGCCTCGTTTCGTCGTAATTTAAATGACGGATGCGTTTTCTGCTCGTGCCATATGCAACCAATACTAATAACATTTAGGACATTGCTCTTTTCTTATGACTGACTCTACTGAAAATACGCCTCCAAAGACCTACCCTTGTCCACGTTGCAGCACTCAGACGGCCTGGCAAGACAATAAATACAAGCCGTTTTGTAGCAGTCGCTGCAAGCTGATCGACTTAGGTGCTTGGGCAAACGAAGACTACACCTTACCTGCAGAAACCACGCCTTTTTCTGACGAGCTATAACCCACACTTTTACTCAATTATTATACCAAGGATGCTTTACATGTCTGCTACTTACCTGATGCCCACTTATAATCGTCAACCAATCAGCTTTACACGCGGTGCAGGCAGTTGGCTCTATACCAAAGATGACACGCCTTACTTAGATGCCTTGACTGGTATTGCGGTATGCGGCTTAGGACACTGTCATCCACAAGTCACTGACGCGATTCAGCAGCAAGCAGGTACGTTAATTCATACGAGCAACTTGTTTGGCATTGATTGGCAAGAGCGTGCTGGAGAGATACTATGTACCGCCGCCCAAATGGACAGCGTGTTTTTTGCCAATAGCGGCGCCGAAGCCAATGAAGCTGCATTAAAACTGGCACGTTTATACGCGTACAAACAAGGTTTTAAACGTCCAAAAGTTATCGTAATGGAGCAATCGTTCCATGGTCGTACGTTATTATCTTTGTCAGCTACTGCAAATCCAAAAGCACGTGAAGGATTTTATACGCTAGATGAGGACTTTATTCGTGTGCCATTTGGCGATATCGCTGCCGTCAAACAAGCTGCTCAAGAACATGATGATATCTGCGCTATCTTTGTAGAGCCGATCCAAGGCGAAGGTGGCCTAAACACTGCAGCTAATGGCTTTACTTATCTTGAAGAGCTGCAAGCGGAATGTGACGCTCATAACTGGCTATTTATGCTGGATGAAGTGCAAACAGGTAATGGCCGTACGGGTAGATATTTTGCTTATCAACATAGCAATGCTCGCCCTGATGTGTTGACGACAGCCAAAGGTCTAGGTAATGGTTTCCCAGTTGGTGCGTGCATGGTACGTGGCCGTGCCAATGGTCTGTTTGGCGCTGGTAGCCACGGCTCTACTTATGGTGGTACACCATTGGCCAGCCGTGTGGTACATAGCGTATATGACGTGCTAGCAAATAGTAATATCATGGAAAACGCAGTGACTGAGGGTTTATTCATTAGAGAAAGTATCGTTGATACATTTGGTCAACATGGCGTTAGCAGTCGCGGTGCAGGTATGATGATTGGTATCGCGCTACCTGAAGATATGGATTGTAACCAACTGGTAGATCGTGCCCGTGATGAGCAAAAGCTGATCATTAATGTGACGGGTGGTCATGTTGTACGTTTGCTGCCACCACTTAACATGAGCCGTGATGAAAGCACACAAGTTATTGAGCGTTTAATTAATTTATTAAAGCCATCATTTTAAAGCATGCTTCAACGTTAATAATAGACAACAAAAAAGCCTATAGATGATTCATTATCTATAGGCTTTTTTGTTGTCTACCCCACTCTCAACTTGAAATAAGCAAATCAAACTGAAGAGGCGGATTACCAAGTTTTTTGTTGAGTACAAAGCACAGATTGTGTGAAAGAATCTTACGAATCAATCGATGAGACAAATGCCATAAATCTCTTGCTCGTACCCTTTGTATATTAAATCGTTCTGATAACTGACCAATGACTGTTTCAACGATACGGCGGGCTTTCATTAGCCGCCTTACCACAGGTTTGGGTCTATCCTCTTTCATGTTGGCTCTGAGTGGCGTTTGTAAATCCACGCCTTGAGCGTCGTAGTACGATGTCAGACTAGGGCTGATATACCCTTTATCAGCGCCAAGTAGCCCATGAATATGAGTGGTGATTTCTGGGGCAACCGCTCTTTCATCAACATTGGCAGGAGCAAAGGTAAAGCCTTTAATCATGCCCGATAAGTTAACAAGCAAATGGCCTTCAAAGCCATAGTACCTCTCTTGCTTAGCGGCACAGTAGCTAAAAGCTGCTAAGTCTTGATAATTCTTATGCCGATAAGCGCGTCCATAATGACAGACGGGTACCCAAAAGCCATCCATAAAATGAATGTTGTCACGGCCTTCAATTTGACTGACGTTATCTTGTATCTGCTGTTTGACTTGCCACAGATTGGCGCAGTGCTTTGCGAAGTTAGGGTATGAGCCGATGGCTGGAAACCAGTCTTGCCAATGCTGGGTAAAGTATTGCCAAATTTGTTTGTCTTGATCTAGGTGTAAAAATTCAC
This sequence comes from Psychrobacter sp. 4Dc, assembly GCF_002836715.1. Classification (GTDB taxonomy): domain Bacteria; phylum Pseudomonadota; class Gammaproteobacteria; order Pseudomonadales; family Moraxellaceae; genus Psychrobacter. Next base: position 74,232 of record NZ_PJAT01000039.1, on the reverse strand, counting down.
CGACCATCTCCATGCAAATAACCTCAGGATCACTTAGCTTTGGCGCGTAACCTGCACTTCGCAAGGGTTTGGTGACGACTATTTTGTAATATTGCTCTACCATTAAATAGATATTGATGATAAATTCGTCTATGGGCATCTCACAACTCCATTGTATTCTTGGTCGAAAACAATAGATTAGTGAGGTGCTCTTCTTTTTTCAATCACTTTCGAAGTTGAGAGTGGGGTATAGCTGCTAACTGCTAACTAAAAACTTTTCGTGCGTAGTGAGAACAACACTTAATTCGCATGGAAGTATTTTTTCAGTACTTCTAGGCAACGAGTAATTTTAGCTGGCTGTTGGTCTCGATTTAAAGTGACCGCATATAGCACAAAGCTTGGTAGTTGATAGCCAGTCAACACTTCTACCAACTCACCGCTCTCAAGCTCTTTTTTGACGTCCATTTCTAGCATTCTAACCAAACCATGACCTTCTTTAGCCAACGTAGTTGCCATAAACACGTTGTTGGTATAGATACGTGAGTTCATTTTGACACGCGTTTTTTTACCCGTTTCAGTCTGAATCATATCAATCTGATTGGCATCTTTCATGATTTCAATACAGATTAATTGATGCTCAGCCAAATCTTTAGGCGTATTTAGCTTACTGTGCTGACGCAAATACTGGGGTGAGGCAACCAATAGTTGGCGCACATCGGTCAATGGATGACTGCTCAGACTAGAATCATTAATCGATGGGCTCATGCGAATAGCAATATCAATACGCTCATCAATCATATCAATATAATGATTGTCAGCTAGATAAGTGACACTTAGATCATCATGTGCCGCCATCCAAGTAGAGAGTGCTGGCAGTATATGATTAACACCAAGCTCAGGAGTCGTCGATACACGCAAGCTACCTGCTAGCTCATCACGCAATTGATTAACTTTAATACGCCCTTGCTCTGCTGCACTGACGACATCTTTTGCCGCTTCATAAAAGCTCTCGCCAGCTTCTGTTAAGCTTAGCTTACGAGTTGAGCGATGTAGCAATACCACGCCAAGCTCGTTCTCTAACGAACGAATTTGCTGACTGACTGCACTGGTTGTAATACCTAGCTCACGTGCTGAGCCACTAAAAGAGCCATGTCCGACCACACTGGCGAACACAGCCATACCGCGTAAATTATCCAACATATTCTCACCTAAACGTCATTTCAGTTTTTAATATAACTTAACCATTATAACGACTTTACATTCATCTTATCGTTATCAAATGGTTCTCTCTTGTTTGATAAATATATTTTGACCCGTAATAAAAACAAAAATATCAAGGTGATATATTGCTATCACCTTGATATTTAATATAAAACTACGTTCAATATATAAATATACTTTTAGATATTTTGAGCAAACACTGCTCTAAAATCTTAATACAGCTGTACTTTACCCATTTTACCCTCACCACGTTCAGTTAAATACTGCATTACTGGTGTTTTTAGTAATTTCGTTTCAGCAACGGTTTTCGCTTGCTCTAAACGTTTTTTCTGTCGGCGCTCTGGGGTTTTATCTTCGGTCTGCATAATACTACTATCAATTTTCAAGTCAATGTCAGCTTGCGTAAATTGCTGTTGTAGCTTAGCTGCCAATTGCTGAAAAGTGACCTGCAAATGCTTACTATCAACACTGGTCAAAAACGTGGCTTTGCCATTGCATTGACCAGTCATTGTACCTTGTCGTGCCAGTGCTAGCTCATCTTGTGCCAATACCTCGCTTTCACGAGCAGTTTGCAACCAGTAGTCCCACTTTTCTGGGTTCCACTCGCCTGTCAGTTCTTGAGGTGGACAACGCAGCAACGTACGTGGGTCTTCATCAGAGTGTGCTGTTAATTGAGAATCATTTGCGCCAGGCTCAACAATTGGTTCAGGCTCAACAATTGGTTCAGGCTCAACAATTGGTTCAGGCTCAACAATTGGTTCAGGCTCAACAATTGGTTCAGGCTCAACAATTGGTTCAGGCTCAACAATTGGTTCAGGCATAGCACTAGCCATTGACTGTGCTAAATTGTCATTATAATCAATACCGCTTTGCAGCTCATCGTGACTTGAAGCCGGATAATCAACATTATAAAGCTTTGGCGGCGGTGCTGACGCCTCATGTGCAATAGCATCTGGAGCTGATGCCGAAGAAACTGGTTCTATAGCTGGTACTTTGGTAGCAGACCCACTACTATCATAAGTATTGCCCAAGACTTCATCGACTGGCAAAGGACGAAACGCCAGTAATCGCAAGATGCACATCTCAAGCGCTTGCATCGGTGTACTTGCAAGCTTGACACCTTCACGGGCTTGTACAACAATCTCATAATACAGCTGCAAGACATCAGGGCTAATATGCTGAGCTAGCGTATAAATGTCTTTTGCTTGCGCCTCATTGACATTGAGAGCGACCTCAGGTAACAGCTGAGTTAATGCCAACTGATGCAACAGCTCAGCGAGCCCATCAAACATACTAGTCGCATCGACCATTTGCGCACGCATTTGCTCAATATGAGCAGCAACAGCAGACTTATCATGATTATAGATATCTGTGATTAGACGCACTAAGTCAGCAGCGTCAATGAGACCAAGCATTGCATTGACAGTCGCATCATCCAGTGCGCCTTGACCAAAAGCAATGGCTTGATCGGTCAATGATAACGCATCACGTACAGAACCTTTAGCTGCACTTGCCAACTGCCAAATCGCTGGCTGAGTATAGCCTACCTGCTCTTTGGTCAAGATATTTGCTAAGTGCTCGCTAAGTAACGTTTGTGGTAATGGGCGTAGGACAAATTGCAAGCAGCGCGAAATAATCGTAATCGGTAGCTTTTGTGGATCAGTCGTCGCTAATAAAAACTTCACATGTTCAGGTGGCTCTTCTAGCGTTTTAAGTAGCGCGTTAAAGCTGTGCGTAGACAGCATATGTACTTCATCAATCAGATAGACCTTATAACGTCCTTGGCTTGGCGCATAAGGCACATTGTCTAACAGCTCACGCGTATCTTCGACCTTGGTACGAGAAGCGGCATCAATCTCAATAAGATCAATGAAACGCCCTTGATCAATAGCAACACAGTTATCACATACACCGCAAGGAGTACTAGTAATACCTGTATCACAGTTCAAGCATTTAGATAAAATACGCGCAATCGTTGTCTTACCCACACCGCGCGTACCTGTAAACAGATAGGCATGATGCAAACGATTATAATCAATCGCATTAATCAGCGCTTGAGACACATGCGTCTGCCCAATCAGCTCGTGAAAGTTTTTTGGTCGGTATTTGCGAGCTAAAACTTGATATTGCTGCGTCATAATAAATGCCAATGTAAATAATACAAATATAAAGGGAGCGTCAAACTAATGAATCGTACTATGTTTAGGTTATAACTGAGCTTGAAGTTGGGCCAGTCGGTCATATAAGCGCTGAGTGCTTTCATCAATCAATGAGCCAGCTTGATGAAATATATCCAGATAAACCTCAGTGTTTACACTGTCTTCGCACGGCCTAAACTCTACGCCCAGTAAAAACAAATCATCCATTACAGGCTCCTGTAACTGGACATTGGTATCTGACAACAAATCTTTATAAGAAAGCCTAACATTTTCTGCGCTCAGCGAACTGCTATCGTCTTGCGCATAAAACACCATGAGATAATGGCGTCCAAATACATGATAAGAATGCTCATGACGGACATAACCATTCCAGCGCGAGTCTTGATCCATGGTTCTATAAGCTAAGATTTTTTCTACTAGACACGCATAGGTATAGATTGACTCATCTACCAAAATATCAACCTGCTCATTTGGTAAAGGTCTACCCGCTTCATAATAACGCTCAAGAACACTGTTAAACAGCTTGAACCACATCCCAGTATTTTTTTGCATCTCAGCCATTAAGGCATCGGCATACACAGTCTGATTTGGCTCTACTGCTTTAAGTAAGCGTAATTCAACTTGCTCAATTAACTCGTTATCGATTAGCTGCTCTTGCACCCTAATCGCTCTTTGATGAAAGTCAGGTGATTGTAGAAACTGTTTAAGCAATGTTGATTCGTTTTGAAATGATGCAAAGCTAGACAGTTGACGACGATGGAAATCCAAAAAGGTTGTTAAATCACTTGGCGTCACTAACTGATTAAGGATATCAACGAAGTTTTGATGACTAAAGACTTGTAGGATACTTTACTCATCATCCAAGTCTAAAACACAGTCTTCTGCAAAAAACCGACTGCCATATTCGTAGCCAACTGCATAAGATGAATGGCCCGATTGATCGTTTTGATGATTGATAGACAATGACGTTAAGCCAATAAAATAAACCGCTTTATCAGTTGTCGCGGCATTTCTATCTACAATTAGGCTATCATTTTTTTGATAAATCTGAGCGTGGCGTTTGATAAGTTGGTTAACAACTTCTTTTCTCCACTCACGAGCTTTAGCATTATCCACTTCTTGCTTAGTTGCCTGCATCACGACGGTATTGACGAGCAAATAAATAGTAGCGCCGGAAAACTCAAAAACAAAATCATAACCCTGAAAATGATCAGAGTCAGTGATTTTGTCATCAGGCAACTCATACAATGATAAAAAACATTGCTGAATCATTTTTTGCCATAGCGTATATGATGCTTGCTGAATATCCATAATACCTCTATAAACGATATTTCACAAAAAAGCTGATACCCATTCTGTGAAAATGAGCAAAAGCTTTTTATGCTGAGTTAAGTATCAGTTTGGATTTATAGCAAGCAAACCCATCTTAGCTGTCTTGTTTGCGGCGCATGTGCGGGAACAAGATCACATCACGGATACTAGCAGAGTCGGTAAATAGCATTACTAGACGATCGATACCAATACCCTCACCAGCTGTCGGTGGCAAACCATAAGACAATGCTTCGATATACTCTTCATCAAAATGCATGGCTTCATCATCGCCCGCGTCTTTTTCAGCAACCTGACCACGGAAACGCTCAGCTTGGTCTGCTGGATCATTAAGCTCACTAAAACCATTAGCCAACTCACGACCACCAACGAACAGCTCAAAGCGATCAGTAATCTCAGGATTGTCATCACTACGGCGCGCTAGTGGCGAGGTCTCAGCAGGATACTCAGTGATGAACGTTGGCTGACGCAGTTGATGCTCAGCAGTTTCTTCAAAGATAATTGTCTGTAGTTTACCCACACCAAACACATCTTTGACTTGCTGCTTAAGTGTCATAGATGCATATTCTGCTAGGTATTCACGATCATTGATACGTGTCATATCAAAGTTTTCAGCATATTTTGCAATCGCATCAGACATTGATAGACGAGCAAATGGTGCTTTTAGGCTAATGGCTTCTTCTTGATACGTAAGCTCTGTTGTGCCCAACACATCTATTGCTAACTGATTAAACAGACGCTCAGTCAAATCCATTAAGTCATGATAATCAGCGTATGCTTGATAGAACTCAATCATGGTAAATTCAGGGTTATGACGGGTTGAAACCCCTTCATTACGGAAACTACGGTTAATCTCAAATACGCGCTCGAACCCGCCAACGACTAGACGCTTAAGATAAAGCTCAGGCGCGATACGTAGATATAAAGGCATGTCTAATGCATTATGATGCGTCTCAAACGGACGGGCTACTGCACCGCCTGGTATCGGATGCATCATTGGCGTTTCGACTTCCATAAAACGTTCATTGAGCATAAATTGACGAATACCACTAACGATCTGACTACGAACCATAAAGGTATTGCGAGTCGTCTCATTGGTCATCAAATCAAGATGACGATTACGATAGCGCGCCTCGACATCAGCCAAGCCATGGAACTTGTTTGGCATTGGACGTAGTGATTTGGTCAGTAGCGTAATTTCTTCAATATGCACATACAAATCGCCTTTACCTGAGCGACCGATGTAGCCTGACACCCCAACGATGTCACCCAAATCTAGTGATTTGATGCTCGCACGCGTTTCCTCATCAAGCTCTTTACGTGCTACATATAACTGAATACGGCCTGTCATATCTTGGATCACGATAAACGAACCACGGTTGAGCATGACTCGACCTGCCACGTTGACCTGTGTTTTTTCACCATTTGCTGCTTTTTCTTCAATTTCCTGCTTTGAGACACCATCAAAAGCCGTCTGTAAGTCTTGCGCATAATCAGTGCGTTTGAACGTATTAGGATACGGCTGTTTACCTGAAGCACTGATATCATCTAGCTTGGCTTGCAGTTGTGCGATTAGCTCGTTAGCATCTTCTACGACTGGGGTTTGATCTTGGTTCTGATTATTGTGCTTTGACATAACACTCTCAATATTTTTAGGTAATTAAATGGATAAACGAAAACAGAAAAATTAAATCAATACTTATTATTATAAGAACAGATATGGTGATAAAAACGATAAAACTACTGGTACTCTTAAAGACTAGCTACTAGTCATTGCCACCGATACTGGCCATCAAATCAGCCTGATGCTCACGCAGTAGTGCATCAAGAATCTCGTCCAAGTCGCCTTCCATAATGGAATCAAGCTTGTATAAGGTAAGGTTGATACGGTGATCGGTCATACGACCTTGTGGAAAATTATAGGTACGGATACGCTCAGAGCGATCGCCACTACCGACCAAGTCACGACGTATAGAGTCCGCCACATCGACCTGTGCTTGCACTTTGGCTTGCTGGATTTTAGAGACCAGCATTTTCATAGCATGCGCACGGTTTTTGTGTTGGCTACGCTCTTGCTGACACTCTACCACGGTACCTGTCGGAATGTGTGTCAAACGTACGGCAGAGTCAGTCGTGTTCACGTGCTGACCACCAGCGCCGCTTGAGCGGAAAGTATCCATTTTGATATCAGCAGGATTGATATCGACGCTATCATCAATCTCAACTTCTGGCATGACCGCAACCGTACAAGCTGACGTGTGAACACGACCTTGGCTCTCGGTTTCAGGGACACGCTGTACACGGTGAGCGCCTGATTCAAACTTTAGACGACCATATACACTGTTGCCAGATACGCGAGTGATGATTTCTTTATAACCGCCATGCTCACCTTCATTTGCAGAGAGCACTTCTAGTGTCCAGCCTTGGCTCTGCGCGTATTTTTGGTACATACGGAACAAGTCACCAGAGAAAATCGCTGCTTCATCGCCACCTGTCCCTGCACGAATCTCTAAAAATGCTGGTACTTTATCGTTAGGATCTTTTGGTAGCATCATCAGATTAAGCGCTTCTTCCATCTCTACGATGGTATCACGCGCACTCTCAATCTCATCGATCATCATCTCTTTCATGTCAGGATCTGTTGCATCGGCTAGCATCGCTTCTGCATCAGCCTGATCCGTTTCTGCACCCACGTAGTTTTGCCACAGCGTCGTGATCTCCATCAAGTCGCTGTGCTCAACAGACAATTCACGGAACTTATTATTATCACTGATGACACTAGGATCTGATAATAAAGCGGTGACCTCTTCATAACGGTCTACCATCTGGTCTAAACGCAGGCGTAAGGATTCTTTCATAAAAGGACTTTTAATTAGATAAGAGGAATAAGCCCGTGATTATAGCAAATTTTTTGGGGTAAATTAAAACCTCTAATCATTCTTGTTGATATTGTCGGTAATCTTGACGTTATCTTCTCAAACATCTCTGTTTATATTTAGATGTCACAGCTTAATTTCAATAGCAAAAACAACAGACAAAAAAATAGCTAAGAATATTCTTAGCTATTTTTATCAAAACAAGTAGTCAAAGTATTAGACCTTGCGAACTAAGACCGATCCAATAGAGTAACCTGCACCAAATGAGCAAATAACGCCCAGATCGCCTGATACTAAGTCGTCTTTGTGGCGATGGAATACAATCATAGGACTCGCTGAGCTAGTATTGGCAAATTCAGCAATAACACTCGGAGCAATCGATTTATCGGCATCTTTACCAACCACGGTACGTAGAATCAAATCCAACATATTGGCATTGGCTTGATGCAACCACATCATCTTAACATCAGATGTTGGGATGTCGTTTTCTTGCAAGTGCTCAGTGATAATCTCTGACACTTTCGGACAGACTTCACGGAATACTTTACGACCGTTTTGCAAAAACAGCTTGTCAGTGACCGGTGCTTTGATATCTGGATACATTTCAGTCTGTGCTGCTAGATACTCTGAGCGATCCATAAAGCCATATTCGTTTTTAATGTTGGTCGAAAACTGAGTAAATAGCTTAGAGTTTAGAATCTCATAACCTTTTGGCGTATCTAATTCTTCAACGATAGAAGCAGTCGCTACATCACCGAAGATAAAGTGGCTGTCACGGTTGCGCCAGTTTAGATGCGCTGAGGTAATCTCAACGTTGACCACAGCAATACGCTTGGCCAAACCAGAGATGATAGAACCATGTGCTTGTGATAGACCAAAAGTCGCCGCACTACACGCAACGTTCATATCATAAGCAAAGCCGCCAACCATACCAATGGCATTTTGGATTTCAATGGCAACCGCAGGATACGTACGCTGGAAATTTGAGCAAGCAAGGATAATGCCGTCTAAGTCATTGGCCTCAAGTCCAGCATCAGCCAATGCGTCTTTTAACGCAGCCGCGCCCATTTCTGCCATCACAGACAGCTCTTCACCTAAGTTACGATAGGCAATGACTGGTGCCATGATTTCAGGGTCTAAAATACCGTCTTTTTCCATCACATAACGTGATTTGATGCCAGATACTTTTTCGATGAAAGCAGCTGAAGAAGGCTCAAGTGCCGTCATTGTTTCTGCAGCTATCTCTTCAGCATGTTCGGTATTATAGTTTTCAACATACTGGTTAAATGACTCAACTAGCTCTTCGTTACTAATGCTGTAAGGTGGGATATAAAGACCAGTGCCTGTGATACAAGTCGTCATGATACGCTTCCTTGTCTACTACTGTGGTGCTTGGAATAAGCATAAAAGTGGAAAATAATAACCATTTAAATTCAGTGAATAACTGTAAACTTAAAATCAGTGTGTTTATTATGCCTGAATATTAAATTTTTTCTAATGCTTTGTTACAAATAATCTGTTTCTGGCGATAAATAAGCAAAGACTGCCGTCCTTTTGCGATAGCTACGTTATAATTGGTATCATTTTGGTCTGTACTATTCATCGAACTATCTTGATTATTCAGAATATTGATACGCGCTCATATTTAGGAATACTAATGGCAGAACTTCTCAACTGGTTATTTGGTCAATACGCTGACTACTCTACAATATTCATCATTCTTGAACTGATTGCCGTTGTCTTCGGCGTAGCAAGTGTCTTACTCGCCAGCAAAACCAATATTTTAGTCTTCCCTATTGGATTGGTTAGCACTGCTATATTTGTGTACCTACTGTGGAAATGGCAGCTGTTTGGCGATATGTTCATCAATGCTTACTATACCGTGATGAGCTTGTATGGCTGGATTAACTGGTCAAAGAATAAGAAAAACCAGTCTGTTGAGCACAAGCAGTCAAATGCCAATAATGTCCGTATTGAGCATTTGCATGCAGGTGACATCCCGATACTATCTGCTTTGGCAGCAGGAACGATAGCTTTTGTAGGATTGGTTTATTATTTCCGCCCAGTGATTAATAATGGCTTCAGTTTCGATGGTGCGGTACTTGGAATCCATCTATTTACTTGGGTCGATTATACTGACATGCTCACTACTGCTTTATTTTTGATGGCAATGTGGCTCATGGCACGGCGCAAAATCGAGCATTGGATACTCTGGATCATCGCTGATGCGATATCGGTACCACTATACTTCTATAAAGGTTTTACTTTTACCGCGCTACAATATGTAGTCTTCACTCTTATCGCAATCTGGGCATACTATGAATGGCAACGACGCTACCGTGTACAACCTCGAGCAGCATACGCCTAAATCTGTCATCAACGTCGCGGTTTTAGGGGCAGAAAGTACGGGTAAGACGACCTTATGTCGTGATTTGGCCGAGCATTTTGATACTCCTTGGGTGTCAGAATACATGCGCACCTACTTACAGGCAAAGTGGGACGACGAGCAGCTGACTTGTACGTGGGAAGATCTGATCCCTATCGCACAGGGACAGGTTACACTAGAGAATACCTTGGCCAAACAAGTCGCTCAGTCGTCTAATGCCAGTCATTATTTGTTTTGCGATACCAGTTTGTTTGAGCTGATGGTTTATTCTTATTGGTATTATGGCGACTGCCCAACGGATCTTGAGCAAGCAGCGTTGGCGCATCACTATGATTTGATATTATTGACTGAGGTTGATACGCCATGGGTGGCTGATGACCTGCGAGACAGTCCACACCAACGCGATGAGATAAGCGACTATTTCGCCAGTCAATTAAGCAAGCATCAAAAACCATTTCAACGCATTAGTGGCGATAGAAAAGCGCGCGTTCAGCAAGTAGTAGCGCAGCTCGCTAATATAGATAATATATCGCCTGACTAAAGCTAAATAGCTATACCCAAAAAATTATTCATATTTGTGTCTTTAAGACTTTCTTGTCTTTAAAACTTAAGAGATACCCATGCTAAAGAAGTTTGAGCTTTATTTAGAAAAAACCATATTTAATAGCCGCTGGATACTGGCACCTTTTTATCTAGGGCTTGTGTTGGGCATTATTTTATTATTTATTAAGTTTGTCCAAAAGCTATGGTATATGTTTGCTGACATTCTGACGGCCTCTGAAGCCAGTGTGATTGTAGATATATTGGTATTGGTTGATATCTCTCTGGTTGCCAGTTTATTGCTTATCATTATATTCAGTGGCTATGAAATTTTTGTCTCAAAAATCGATACTGGCACCCATGATGATCGTCCTAGCTGGATGGGCAAAGTAGACTTTTCTGGCCTAAAGCTCAAAGTTATCGGAGCGATCGTTGCTATCTCGGCGATTGACCTTTTGAAATCCTTTATGGATATATCTAGTGGAATGAGTGAACTTGATGCCGACAAACTCATGTGGAAGGTTATTATTCATATGACCTTTGTATTGTCTGGCTTGTTATTCGCTATCATGGATAAAGTCGTTGGCGATACGAAAAAGCATTAAGCACATTAATAATCGAAAAATAATTATCTGAGAATATCAACTCTCACCCTTTCACAGTTATTCCATATTTCCTGCACATCTTCTCGTTATGTCCTCTCTATGATGTCTTTTAAAGCCACAGTCTGCTATCTCGGCAGCTGTGGATTCAAGACACTTAGGAGGCGACCACATGCAAAAAACATTATTGACTAAGTTATCCATCATTGTTGGACTTTGTATTGTCTGTTCAATCGGACTCACCATGATTAGCGATATCATATACGAGAGACAATACTACGCAGAGTCAGTGATAAAAGAAATCACCGAGCAGCATGTCAATCCACAAGAAGTCATTAATCCATTTATCGCCATCCCTACGACAGTCACACCAGCATGTCAGTCATCTGATACACCAAATGTAAAGAACAAATGCGAACCGTCATACTCGAAAATCGAGACGATATTTGCCTTTCAGACGCAGGCAGCACAGAACCTAAAAGTAAACACAGACACCTATAAACGCGGTATCTATAGCGCTACTAGCTATGATGGTCAGCTGACATTCAATCAAAGTTATACGCTTGGTAAGACTTTAAAAAATTTAGACCAGGCTGGAACTACAATTGACGATGATGCAGATAAGACACAGCTAGCCAAAACCATTACCCACTGGAACAAGGTAAAACTTATCATTCCTGTGTCTGATTTGCGCGGTGTCGCTACCCTGCCTACTGTCACAATTAATCAAAAAACAATTGCAGCAAACTATCCGCAGATACCAATAATAGAGAACTTAACCTATGTCGAAGTAGATATTCCTAAAGATGTATTGGATCAATTAATCAATCCTACTAGCCAGCAGAATAAAGATAGCTTGGCTACCACAGGCTCAATAAATACAGATCTAAATAAATCAGAGGTGAGTAGCAAGTTATCTAATCCTAGAGACAATCAAGCGCTCAATATTGTGATCGACTTACCATTAGCTGGCATTAGTAATTTAACGACTGTCCCAACTGGGCAGAACTTTACTCTGTCTATGCACAGTAACTGGCAGACACCAAACTTCATCGGCAAAGCATTACCAAATACCAAGAGCATCACCGCTAAAGGATTTGATGCCAGTTGGCAAAATCATTATTTAACCGTTGCAAATAATCAGTACCTCTCTCAATGTCTCAGCGTGCCTAACCATCAATGTACTGTCATAAGTGAATCAACGCTCAATATCGATAGTCATTCGTACAATCCTGATTCGCTTGAGGCATCAAGAGGTCTGACGACAGACAGTACAGCAGTAGCTGGTAGTAATCAAAGTGTTCTGCTAAACAGCTTTGGCGTTAGTTTTGCAAGCCCCAACGATGTCTATCTACAAACTGAAAGAGCCATGAAGTACGCCTTGCTATTAATTTTGGTATCTTTTGGCACTTTCTTTTTATTTGAAGTGCTCAAATCAAGTCGTATCCACCCTATTCAGTATCTGCTCGTCGGCTGCGCACTATTTGTCTTTTATGTCTTATTACTACCACTTGCAGAACAAATCGCATTTTGGCAAGCCTATATGGTAGCGGCCAGTGCTTGTGTTGGGCTTATTGGCTGGTATAGCTATTATGTATTTGGTGGTTTCAAACGGGCAGTAATCTTTACCGCGACACTTGCTGGGCTATATGCTGCGTTTTTCGGTATTTTAAGTACAGAAGATCTCAATCTATTACTGGGTGCGATATTCTGCTTTGTGATACTTGCCTGCGTGATGGTGATGACTCGCAAACTTGACTGGTATAAAGTGACATAAATGATGAGAGCCATGCGCTGTATAAAGCAAGTCAGACAAACTGTCAGCAAATGAGAGGTTTTTATCTGATAATTTGAAAAAAATTGGCTGCCTTAGCTTATTAACTGAGCTAAGGCAGCCAAGTAGTAATATTATTTGACGATATGGTTGTTTAACGCTTTAGCCCAATTATTGCAATTATCCTCGCAGCGCGGGCAACACTGATTGGGGTCAGAGATTTCATCAACGTAACCGCAATACATACAAGCATAATAAACACCTGCTTCTACTTGCTCGACCGGTCGGTATTGCTTGGGGAAAAGCGGCATCCCGTAGTCTGTTTTTTCAGAGGTGTGCAATAAAATACTAAAATTGCCATCAGTCTCGAGCAAACCGGTACGCACTTGACCTAAATGCTCAACCCCTTGTTGGCGCATTTCAGCAAAAAACTCATCATGTGACATTTCCCCCTGTTTAATCTTATCAAGCACCAGCATGCCATCTTCTACAATATACATTGAGCGCCCCTCTAGCAGGTCCTCAAAAGGCTGGAACTTCATCATCGCCCAAGTACAGAGCCTATAAAGTGAAATGACCGTACCCATGATTAATACCGCTTGGATAATAGGCAGGTCTTCGGTGAACATGGGATCACCTGCGATAGAGCCTAACGATAAAATGATGGTTAACTCAAAAATAGAAAGCTGACGAACGCCGCGCTTACCAGTGAATCGCAAAAATGTGATAATTAATACAAACATTACAGTGACACGTATTAAAATTTCTACGGCAAACCACCAAGTTGTGTCATAAATAAAAATACTTGCCCAATTCATACTATCTTTCCTATTTATTTATCTGATTTATTGTGTCTAATGAGTGTTGTTCTAATAGTTCGTTTGACGCGAAGCACATCATCCCTATTTTTGGACCTTACCGTCAATACAACTATCGTTATTCTGATTTAAAAGAGACTTTTTGCCATAAGTACGACAAAATATCCTGTCCTGTGAGACAGCTATAGACTAGATTAATAAGTTATTAATCTATTATCTTTGCTAAAAAAAACGATCGTTATAACAGCGTATCTTAAGACCTAAAACTAAAATCCTATGTTTGCCTGTTTTGTGTCATTTATTCATTGTAGGAATTACTTTTGAAAGCCACTATTTATACCATTATTGCGTTAATCGCCTTTGCCGCAAACTCTCTGTTTTGCCGAATGGCATTGGCAGAAGGCTATATCGACGCTTGGAGCTTTACCATCATCAGGCTAGTGAGTGCGACGGCTTGTCTAGGCATTATCATGGCGATACATGCTTACAGACTGCGACGCCAAACGTCCAATCATGACAACCCTACTGTTCACGCTATATTAAATGATAAAGGCAGTTGGTTGAGTAGTCTCGGCTTGGTGATTTATGCGCTGTGCTTTTCAATTGCGTATGTAGAGCTTGATACTGGCACTGGGGCATTGATTTTGTTTTCAGCGGTTCAGCTGACGATGATTGGCTGGGGTATCTATAAAAAAGAACAGCTCAGCGCACTACAATGGTTAGCATTTGCCGTTGCAGTCGCTGGATTTGTATATCTAATACTGCCATCAGCTGCCATACCATCACCATTGGCGGCAGCGTTAATGGCTATGAGCGGCATAGCATGGGGAGTATATAGTATACGCGGCAAATCATGTATCTCACCGCTACGAGCGACAGGGTTTAACTTTGTGCGTAGCTTAGTCGCTGTGCCTATACTATTACTAGTAGGCATGACCTATCTAGATGACTTGGGTTTTAAAAATATCAATTTGGAGGGCATTACCACTGAAGGTGTACTACTCGCCTGTGCATCAGGAGCGATCGCCTCAGGGTTGGGTTACAGTATCTGGTATACAGCGATGCCACTATTGAAAAACACACAAGCCGCTATCGTTCAGCTATGTGTCCCTGTGATTGCTGCGTTGCTAGGTGTGATATTTTTATCTGAGCAGTTAACTATGCCCTTTATTATCGCAAGTACAGTCATTTTGGGCGCGGTCTTGGTATTTACCTTAAATAAAAAAGTACCGGTATAAAATAATGCTATTAATAACCTATCATTAGCTAAGTTGCTCAAAAAGGTTCCAGCTAATTACGTTGCCAAACAATATAAAAACGCCCCGACTTTAATCAATCGGGGCGTTTTATATTCGAGTTATTATTTTAATATTGCTAGTCTATGGTCAACAGTTTTCAAACAATAGCCTTTAAACAACAGTCACTTCTAGACGAGTATCGACATTGCCGCGAGTAGCATTAGAGTACGGGCACACCTGATGCGTGGCTTCGATCAACTGCTGCGCCTGCGCTTCATCAATACCTGATACTTCTACAGACAGCTCTATCTCTAGGTTGTAGCTACCGTCAGCTTTCATACCGATACCTACTTGCGCAGAGGTTTTTGAAGCGGTAACAGGCAATTTCATGTGCTGTGCTGTCATGCTCAAAGCGCTATCAAAACAAGCCGCGTAACCCATGGCAAAAAGCTGTTCTGGGTTCACGCCTTCTTTGTCTTGCTCTTGAAAAGATACCAAGTCAAATCCTAACGACCCATCGTCTAATCCAGTATGGCCAGAACGTCCACCAGTAGCGGTTGCGCGTGTTTTATAAAATATTTTCATGAGTAATTATTCCTTGTTTCATATTATTAGAGGTCGTACTTACGCTGTTGCGATGAGATTATTATAGAATCCTCTGAACTCATACGTTAGAACAAATCTCTATAACTCTTGCCTAATCCTACAAATATTTATACTATCAGACAATCTTATAAAATAAGCACTCGTGATGAATCAAACGACTATTGACCAACTTTTAGCAGTACTACCTAGAAATAAAACCCTTAAATCTGCTGTTTCAGGCTTGTTCTTTTACTGCGCGGACAAACCAAGCAAAGCCGTAAGCTATATTCAAGAGCCAAGTATTTGTATTGTACTGCAAGGTGAACGAGAGATTTACTTGGGTGCTGACTGTCAAAGGTTTGACAATAGTAACTTGATGTTCTGTCCCGTTAATATACCGCTAAGTATGCATATTAAACACGCTTCGATAAAAAACCCTGTCATTGTTTTATCAATGAAATTAGATTTAGCTATGATTAGAGACGTCTTATCACAAATACCCACGACACAACCAATGACAGGTAGTCATTTAGGGATAAAGTGGCACTTAGATGACACCATAATGGACGCATTTGAGCGATTGATACGCTTGCTTGATTATCCAAACGATATTAATTTTCTGTCTTCTTTAATTCAACAAGAAATATACTATCGCCTACTCTTGGCTGAGCAAGGCAACAAACTTAAGCAATTGGTCGTTAGCGGTAGCCATACACACCGCATTGCCCAAGCGACTGACTGGATAAAGGCGCATTTAGATGAACCTATTATGGTTGAGAGCTTAGCCAGTCGATGCGGTATGAGCATCTCAGGGTTTCACCAGCACTTTAAAGAAATTACCCAATTAAGCCCATTACAATATCAAAAAAGCTTGCGATTAATGGAAGCGAGGCGGCTGATCAAGGTGCATGGAGCACAGATATCACAGATTGCCATGCAAGTAGGTTACGAAAGCCCCAGTCAATTTAGCCGCGAATATAAGCGATTGTTTGATGTGAGCCCGAGTAGTGAGTTGTAGTTATAATTTTATTTTTTAATAAAAAAAAATTTTTGCTTAGGCTATTTACTATTATATTTACGAAAGCATTCCTTAAAAAATATCATTTTTAAGTTGAATGATTTATGGAGTATTTTAAATAAATAGAAAAATTGGTTGACGTGACTATATATTCGTATTATAACATATTGTGTATATTTAAAATAATGAATGTATAGGAGCAGCTTTACTCTGCGTACGATCGATGTAAAGCGATCAATAGAAAGCTTAGGGAGGAGATAACATGATTCGTTTAAGCTACACTCTCAAATGCTGGGCACTTGGCATCACGTTTTTTACAGTGTTCTACTTTATGGTAGTCATGAGTGACCCTGGCTTTAGCAAGTACATTTATATGTTAGCTTTTAGCACCTTGCTATTCCCTATTGCTAAGCGTGCCGTCGATGTCATGACCGATTTTTTCGCACCAGATATTGAATTGTTCAATGGATTGTTACCATCACTTTTGATTAATATTGTGATTTGGATGCTTACTCCATTTATCGTCGCATTAACAGTGATTGCCTATGTGCTTTATAGCATGGGTGTACTGACAGAAAAGATTAGCCATTAAGTACCAATCATTAAATACTAGACATTAGATACCAGTCGCTAATTATCAAACATTAAGCCCCAATAGCTCATAGAGAAGATGGTTTGCAAACTATCTTCTCTAACTATGTATATAGCGACTATCACGACCAATAGATTTCACTTACAACGGCTAGTTGCTGACTTTTTTGCCAACAAACTGTACTACAGCGCTAAGCCCTTGATGCCGCTTTCCTTCTGATACCATACGCAACTTCTCTACACCAATCACTTCGTTCAGCCCTACAAGCTCATGTTGAAAGCTCTGTAAACAGCCAAAACGTTCCCTTTGACTGGCTGGTGGTCCACCGACTGCCTCTGTTTCAAGCTGCCGTTCTGTATAAGCTTCGACGATAAATACTCCCTCTGGCTTGAGAGCAGTGCCAACTTGTGCGTGTACATATTGACGTACCGTTTTAGGAACGTGTGCCCAGATAGAAACTATGGCGTCCCATTTATCCTGACCAAATTTGTAATCTGCTAAATCAGCTACTTGGATGGTAATAGCTACGCCTCTATCTTTGGCCAACTTGTTCGCTTTGTTTAACCCTACTTCGGACATATCCATCGCAGTCACCTTGAAGCCTTGCTCAGCTAAAAATACTGCATTCCTACCCTCGCCCTCTGCTAGACAAAGTACGTGTCCACCTACAGGTATCTGCTCAAATGTCTCTCTCAAAAAATCATTAGGTTCAGTGCCAAATGCGAACTCTGTACCGCTATAGCGTTCATCCCACATTTTAATTGTCCTTTTATTTGAGATTGATATCCAATTTAGTAGGTAACATATGGCATTTAGAACGCTTAGTTATAGAGCCCGTATCTTAAGATCAATGTGTGCTCTATAACATGACGTACCATACAAAACTAAAATTTAGCCTAACTCACCTTGTCCCACATTTTGCTTAGACGCTTGGGCGATACTGCCATACGAGTTTTCATAGGCTGGGCAAACAGTTGAATACGATACTCTTCCACCATCCAACGATACTCACTAATGGCTTCTTTGTCCGCACGTCCTGCTAGCCGCTCCATATGCAAATCAAGCGCGTAGACACCATCAAGGTCGGCGTCGAGGTTGTGCTCCAAACGCTCTAGTCGAATCTGTAACGCTTCAAGATAGCGTGGATACTGTTGCCAATGGCTGTAATCCATCCGATAAACAAAATCAGCCAAATGTAAATCTTCTAACTGATCTTCGATATCATCGATAGACTCACCAAATATTTCACGATCTAACATCAGCAACCCTTGGCGAATACGCTGCCAACGAGTGTAGACATTCTTAAGCGTTTTGATGACGCTTTGACCAGTTAATAAGAAGTTATTGACTACCACTTCGAGCGTTTGTGCATACTCTTCAGAGGTAAACGGTAGCTCCTCGCTCAATCCAACTGCGATGTTATCAGCGCTTTCTGGTAAATTTTCAGAATGATCAAATAAGACGTAGTGCTCTTCGAGAGCCGCGTCTAACGCAGCATCTATAACAATCGTTTTGAGTTTATCCATGTCGCCAAGTGGCGCAAATGCCAATTTAAATATACTATCGATTTGGCTCGTTAATTGCTTTTTCTTTGCACCAAGTTTGCCTTTTATTAAAGTCAGCACCCCGATACGATGTGCTTGAAGTGCTGCATTGACATCAGTATATTGATGAATCGATACAGCTTCTCCCGCTTCATCAGCGACGAGCGCTGCAAACTGTTTCATCACCACACCCGCACTATGATGATTTTTGCTGAAAGCAAAATGCTCAGGAAACTCAGTATGCACGCCTTGCTGTTCATTTACCGCTTGACTGGTCTCAGATGCATGACGAATCTGTAGGGTTTGCAGATCACGGCCTTTTTCGATGATACGGTTTTTCTCATCGACCACGCAGATTTGTGGCTGCAAATAGCGATCAATCGTAGATGGATTGAAGTTCTCTGGTGTCACCGACATGATACCGCGACGATGCAATGCCTGACACAGCTGCTTCAACAATCCTTGCCCACCCTTTGGCTGCAACTCATCAAACAAACTGTCTGCAGTATTGGGTATCGGTACGATTTGACGACGTATCTCCTTTGGCAGTGACTTGAGCAGCTGCAATACTAATTCATAGCGCCAACCGGGCACACCCCACAGTAGCTCAATCGCGTCGAGCTGCGGTAATGCGGCAAGCGGTACACGTATGGTCACACCATCATCATCGCTGGCCGGATCAAAGATATAGCGGAGCGGCAGTTTTAAATCGCCCAGCTTCCACACTTCTGGGAAGTCCCCTGTGGTCGGCGCTTGGCTATTAAGTACGTCTTCATCAGTAAAGAATAGATGCTTGGCATCATGTTTCTCCACTTCTGCACGCCAATCCTCAAACGCTTTGCGACTGGCAACGTGCTCAGGAATTTTCTTATCATAGAACTGATACAGCGTCTCTTCATCCACCAATAAATCACGGCGACGCAGCTTGTCTTCGATACGCTCAACATGAGCAATCTTATCCATGTTATGTTGTAAAAATGGTGCATTGCGACCAAAGTTGCCCGTCACTAAGCCATCACGGATAAATATCTCTCGTGACTCGACCAGATTGACTTGTTCATAATTGGTCAGCTGCTTACTAATAATAATCAGCCCAAACAAACTAATCTGTGCGTAGGCTTTGACGCGTCCTGTTTTCTTGGACCAATGTGGTTCGAAATAGTGATATTTCAGCAAGTCACCTGCCGCTGAAATAATCCATTCTGGTTCGATTTTGGCAACAGTACGCATAAAGACTTGTGAAGTCTCCACCATTTCAAATGCCATCACCCAAGGGGGTATTTGTTTAAACACCGTACTGGCTGGGAATATCTTGGCCTTTTGCTGACGCGCAGCCAAATACTCACCGCGGCTTTCAGTCTTATGCGCGATGATAGACAACAATCCTGTTAACAACGCTCTATGCAGATTGGCATATTTGACCGCTTTTAACTCTTCGTCTTCGATCGCTGTTGGATCATTAACAGCCACATTTTTATCAGCAGCTTTTGACTCATTGACATCCGTTAACTTCAGCTCAGTGACCATCTGTACCAACTGACGATGCGTCTGATGCCATTCACGTACACGCGGGAAGCTTAAATAGTTTTTCTTAGCAAACTGCTTACGCTGATTACCAGACAGTTTATTGCCGTCTTCATCTTTTTCAAACAGCGCTTTCCATAGACTCAAATAAAACAAAAAGTCAGAATCATCTTGACGGAAGATTGCATGCTTTTGATCTGCTTGCGTGCGCTTATTGGCAGGGCGCTCACGAGGGTCTTGCACGGCAAGCGCGGCCACAACGATCAGCATCTCACGAATACAATCAAAATCAGAACCAGCGACCAGCATACGTGCCAGCCTTGGATCGATTGGCATACGTGCCATTTTCTGACCAGTCGCTGTCAAGCGCAGGTGATCAAGCCCTTTTCTCGCTTTTGGCTTGTTAACTTTGTCTTGAGCAGCAATGTCTTTCTTAGAAGTAATAGCGCCCAATTCATCTAGCAATTTATGACCATCAGTGACCAATCGGCTATCAGGCGGCTCAATGAACTCAAAGTCATCCACACTACCTAGACGTAGATTGGCCATTTGCAAGATTACTGACGCTAAATTAGTACGTAAAATCTCAGGCTCAGTGAACTCAGGGCGGCCACTAAAATCTTCTTCACTATAAAGACGAATACAAACACCTGGAGCAACACGGCCACAGCGACCTTTACGCTGATTGGCCGCTGCTTGCGAAATTGCTTCAATCGGTAAACGTTGTACGCGTGAACGATACGAGTAACGTGAAATCCGCTCAAAACCCAAGTCGATCACATATCGAATACCCGGCACAGTCAATGCAGTCTCAGCAACGTTGGTCGCGATAACAATACGGCGACCTCGACCCGATGGCTGAAAGATACGCTGCTGCTCTTCATAAGTCTGCCGTGCAAACAAGGGCAGCACTTCTGTATGGCGAGGGCCATGACGCTCAAGCACTTCCTGCGTTTCGCGAATCTCCGCTTCAGTCGCAGCAAATATCAAAATATCAGCTTGATCGGCGTGACCTTTACTCTGTGCATCGCTAAAACACTCTTCGACAGCAGCAACCACAGCACGCGGCAGGTTCTCTTCAAAATCATCATAGCTGTCATCTTCCGAGCTGTTCACTGGCTCATCTGTCAACGGACGATAACGGACTTCTACTGGAAAGCTACGCCCTTCTACATTAAAAATAGGCGCAGGGACTTGCCGTTTGAGCTTATTGTCATAACGGCTGAAGTATTCACTAAAGCGCTTAGTGTCAAGGGTCGCTGAGGTAATGATGACTTTTAAATCTGGGCGCTTGGGCAGCATCTTTTTGAGATAACCCATAATAAAATCGATGTTCAAACTACGCTCGTGCGCCTCATCGATAATAATAGTATCGTACTTACTCAAAAACCGATCATGACCCAACTCAGCGAGTAAGATACCATCCGTCATGAGCTTTACAACAGATTGTGCTGTCCCTTGCTCATTAAAGCGAATCTTAAAACTGACAGTATTACCTAATGGCTCACCCAGCTCTTCTGCGATACGGTTTGCCACACTACGAGCAGCCAATCGTCTCGGCTGTGTATGCCCTATCTGCCCTGTAATACCGCGCCCTGCTAGCATTGCAAGCTTAGGCAACTGCGTCGTTTTACCAGAACCCGTCTCACCAGCAACGATAATAACTTGATTATCGATAATCGCTTGTACTAAGTCTTCTGCGCGTTGGCTAACAGGCAGATCCAGATTTAGCTTGGCAGGTAAATCACTTGGAATACTATTGATACGTGCCTGCACAGCTTCTTGAGAACGCATTTTTATTTTCTCGTACTGAGCACGTTTTTTAGCGAGTACATCATCTAGCTTCTTTTCTTGCTCAGAATCATGATTAGATTTTTTATTCTTAGGCACAGCAGCACGTGCCAGCTCACGTTCAAGACGGCTTAAGTAATAGCTATCCTTGGCAAGTACTGGTAGATCCGCCAGTGGTACTGCTGGCTTCTTAGTATCTTGAGTTTCATTTACAGTAGATGTATCTGAATCGCTGTTTTCAGGAATATTGGGCTTAGAAGTATTGGGCATATTTGCTTAGGCTATTTATTATGTAGAATTGGTTAGATTATGGGGGTAATTGGGGTATGATTCAAGTTAGTCGAGTCCTGATTGCTCTCGTAAGCTGTCCATTAGGTTTATTTAATCAAGCGTGTATTGAGTTACTTTTATGAAATTTAGATAAATCTATTATAGCGCCAATTTCTTTAAATTCTTGATGCTTAGATAGCCGACGTACTCTTTGTCTTCTTTAGCATTCAGCTCATCTGTATCACTAATAGGCTCAATCGAAAGCTGAACATTGGAGATAAGATCATTTACGTTATATATGTCATCTATATCTACTGCAAACTTATCATCAATATGAGAAGCTGCATTGAAAGGTGACGTTTTATCTTTAAAAGTAGATTGCTTATAAAAATCACTTTTTTTTGCTTGTTTGATCGCGTCAGCTTGGTTAGGTGCAACGATGAGTAGCTTATAATGGAATTCTTCAAAACTGTCCTGCTGATAGCCACCTAGATTGATAAAGAATAACTTTAAGTCAGCAGCAGCCTTTAATTGCTGACTTGGTTCAATTAACTTAATGGCATAACTACCCACTTTGGCAATCGCTCGATACGAATCAATATGCCATTTATTTTTTACCTCAGGCCAATGTTCATTGATATCTCCTATCAAGTCACTCACTTGACTGGCTGCACCAAAGAAAATATCGTGTTGCTCAATCAGACGGCCTTTAGGACGGCCGCCCAATTGAACCATATATAGTGTTAGCATTTTACGTAATCTCTATTAAATAAAAACCCATAGTTAATCTAAAGGTAATGCTGTCATTGCTAGGATAGAACGTTTTTAAGTACTGTCATACTGGAATCACTCTACCCGTCTTCAATGCAAATGCCCAATCTTCACGTCCGTTTCTTAGAGCCATATTTGCTGCTGCTTCATGGTCATAAGCGACCCTGACATGCTCAGTTTGCCAATGTTTACCTTGTTGAGTCTCAATACATTTGATAAGAGCATAATTAGCATGAGGCGAATAAGTTTGCATCTTATGAATAATAGGCAAATCGTCTTCGTAAGCTGGATAGCCAACGCTACCACTATTCACAATAGTTTGTCCTGACGACAGTACTACTGTACGCGGGATGTGTGTATGACCACATAAGATAACATCATTATCAATACCATCAAGTAACGCCAATATAGTCGCATCATTACGCACTATTGGTTGACCCGTTTCGATATCCTCTAGTAAATATATCATGTCATCGGTCGGCGAACCATGGCAGAGGTATACATCCTCACTGACATGAAAATAAAATGGCAAAGACCGCATCCATTCAATCGCTTTTTTAGAGAGATCTTTGATAATAAAACCCATGGTTGGATTATTAGCAATTTCTGCCGTAGTGGCTTCATAAATCTGCCTATCCTGATTGCCTCTAATGGTAATAATATCATCTCGATTTGCCATTAATAGCTCATAGGTAGCATGAGGTGCTATTGGCCCGTATAAAATATCACCAAGATTGACAATCTGATCAACATCTCGATATCTTATATCGGCAAGCACAGCTTCAAGAGCGTAGATATTACTATGAATATCTGAAATCGCAGCGATGGTTGTTATCTGTTTCTTTTCTAAGTTATCCATTTCCTGACTCACTAATTAAAAACTGCTTTACAACGTCAACGGTTGCTAACGGATCTTCTTCGTGCGGTACATGACCTAAGTTATCAAATATTTTAAGCTGACTATTACTTATATCCCTATGAAATAACGCGGCATTTCCTACAGGAATAAGATCATCTTTTGCACCCCATAAGATCAAAGTCGGCATGTCTAGCTGCTTTATTTGAGCTTGATCGCTCTCATCATCAGTTTCATTTAGGCGACGACTCAAAGCCTGCCGATTACCTTTACGTAGGGTCAATTCATAGTATCTATTAACTAAGGCATCGTTTACTTTGCTATTGTCTGCATACACACTTAAAACGCTTTTCTCAACAACACTTCTGGGTAGGATGCGATTTAAAATTGGTGACATCGCTGGATATTTAGCAAGTTTAAAACCAATAGGAATATGTTTGGGCGTTGCTGGATAACCAACTGAATCTACCAATATCAATCGATTGACACGCTCAGGATACAAAGCTGCAGTACGCCACGCTACCTTGCCTCCCAATGAATTACCAGCTAGCGTGACACGGTCCAGCTTCAAATGATTAAGTACTTCAATGACAAACGCCGCATAATTTTCGCTGCTATATTGTGTGCTCTCGTCCACATAAGGACCTGTCAAACCAAACCCTGGCAAATCCATGCTCACGACACAGTATTGATCAGACAGCGCCTTGGTCCAGCCCTCCCATGTATGCAAACTTGCCGATGTACCATGCAATAAAACGATTGTTTCGGGTCGGTTTTTTTCGGCTGCATCGCCACGGTGTGTATGACAATTAGCTGACTGCACTACATGCGCCTGCATACCTTGTATGTCTATAAATTCGCTGTTGGGTAGTTGCCATTGTTTTAACTCAGCGATGGTACGATCAGGTGCCCAATATTTTGCTATAAATGCCATTAGCACGGCAATTGCGCCTAGTAATATCAGAACAGTTGCTTTTAATAAGTACTGTGTCATGTGATCAAATCCATTTAATAAGATGACGTTAATAATAAACATTCTATACCGTTAGCTCGTATGATAAGCCATAAAAAACCCCAACGTTCAATTTGTCTTGAACATTGGGGTTTTTAGCATTTGTACATATGACTGTGTCTACATGAACTACTTAACTACTTAACTACTTAACTACTTAACTACTTAACTACTTAACTACTTAACTACTTAACTACAATAAGAAAAAGTATGCCCAACACCCAACGATGATAGTAGAGATAATATTAAGGATGACACCTGTACGTATCATCTCTGTTTGCTTGATCAAACCTGTACCAAACACAATAGCATTCGGCGGCGTAGCAACTGGTAGCATAAAGGCACAAGACGCACCGATACCAATAATAAGTACTAAGACCTCACTCGGTATACCCATATGCTCGGCAATTGCCACAAACACAGGTACTAAGAGCGCTGCTGAAGCCGTATTTGATGCAAACTCTGTCAAGAAAATAATAAAGGCTGAGATTGCAAGCATCACCACCAATAGTGGCGCTGTTTGTAAGCCATTAGCAACCGTCTCGCCTAACACTAATGACGCACCTGATACTTTTAGGATATTTGATAGCGCAATACCGCCACCAAATAACATGAGCACGCCCCAATCCGTGTTGTCTGATACCTGTTTCCAAGAAACTAGACCCAAGCTCACGACCGCCACTGCTGCAAGCAACGCGACAACGGCATCTGTATCTTCGATACCAACTGCAGCCCCAATTTGTTTAGACAACATCCAGCTAGCTGCCGTGACAATGAAAACAGTAATTGTTAATAGGCGGGTTTTGGTCCAAGGAATGATTTCATCTTGCTCTAGCTGCATAGTACGGTTTAGGTTCGGCTTTAGATACAAATACATCGCACCCAACAGTACTGGTAATAGTATCAGCATCATTGGGATACCAAACTTCATCCAATCAACAAATGCGATATCCAATGCTTTTGCAGCAATGGCATTTGGTGGCGAGCCGACAATCGTGCCCAAACCACCCAAACTTGCTGAATAAGCAATACCAAGCAGTACAAACACAAAAGTACCGCGATCTTCTTTACTATCAACTTGCGTTAAAATACCGAGTGCCAATGGGAGCATCATTGCCGTTGTCGCTGTATTCGATATCCACATGGACAAGAATGCCGTCACACCAAATATCAAAAATACTGCTGTACTGAGCTTGCCGCCCGACAACGATAGAATTTTTAGCGCAATCTTTCTATCAAGCTTTTGTACATGTAACGCGGCCGCCAAGGCAAAACCACCAAAGAAGAGATAAATAATGGGACTAGCAAAGCTTTGCAGACCGACTTCAGCATTAAAATCAGGAATGCCAATTAATGTCCCAACCACAACCACCAAGATCGCAGTGATTGTGACGTGTATCGCCTCAGTGAGCCATAGCACGCCGATAAAAAACAGCATTGCTAGCCCTTTGTTAGCACTGACCTCAAATGGCAATACACTATAAATAATAAAACTAATGATTGCCGCAATGGCGACCACGATCAATCCTTTTCCCGTTCCCTTTGGGAATGTATCCGTAAATAAATACTCGTTACCATCATCAGGAATATGGCTATCCAGCTTTTTCTCTGACATAAATTATCCTTATCGCATCCAAAGTGAGTATGAAGTCAAAATTATTGCAACACACACTTATTATAAGACATCATGATATTCATATAGCGAACATTACGCGCGAAAATATCATATCAGAATAACTTATATATGAATACATTTTGATTAATTTTGTTTTTTTAGGATATCTGTTTGATTCGTTAATGATAATCACCTCTCGACTTTGTGAGATTTTTCAATAGTAGCTCTCTCACTACTTTGTTCTCACTGCTTTGAATGGACGCCTTGGTTGATAAAAATTACATAAAGCATTCAAACATTCATCATTTGGGGCTATACAAGTAAAAACCGATACCACATAATTTTAGGGTTAGATAGATAATCATCAATAAAAACAAGAGGAATGACACTATGACAGATGCAAATAAAACCGATGCAACCACAAAAATGGCGCCAAAAGACATCAATCAAGATAGTCTGGCCAAAGAAGATCAACAGCGTACTGACGACTCAGCGCTAGATATGATGCAAGGTATGCATGAGCATGAAGATCATCAAGAAGAAGGCGCAAAATAAAAGATGGCAGAACGGCAGATAAAGCCAGTTATCTAGTATTAACAGCAAAAATAAGAAGCGCTTGTCATGATGATGAGCGCTTTTTTAGTTTTGTTTCTCTCACCTCTGGCAGATGATCTGAGACATAGTTATATATAAATGCTGCTGTTAGAACGATTGCGATGGGTACAAGCAGCGCATCATAGCTAACTTTGGCAAACAAAAAAGCCCCCACTGTACTGCCACCGCAGAAGCAATACCAAATAATGGCTTGAAAGCCCAATGTCGGCTTACTAATGGAGCGACCCGCAAGCCAGTTACCGATTGCTGCACCCATATCGGATGTCAGTCCTGTCAAATGAGTTGTGCGAATAACTGCTCCACTATAAGTGGCTACCATCGCGTTTTGTAATCCGCAGGCCATCGCTGCTGCCAATTGTCCGAGATAGTCATGCTGCTGATATAACCAGTAGGCAGCTATTAGTAATGCTGCTTCAAAATATAGCGCACGCCCGTAACGACGGCCTAGTGTTAAGGATGTCTGCCCAATGACAAAACCACTCAATATCGCTCCTGCCAAAAAAGACAGCAAAAGCGCTCCGATATACAAAATACTGTGGGCGTCTGAATAAGCGATAGCTGCTGCAAACAAGCTGACATTACCGGTGACATGCGAGACTGATAAATTGGCAAATCCCATCAATGCGGTTGTATTCACGCAGCCGGCGCTAAATGCCAATACTGCCCCACCCCACAATATCCACTTTGGTAACTTGGTTATCATATTTGTCACCTAAAGGTCTACTGCCAAAAAGACTCATAGTATAACGAGAAAAGGCAGCCAATTGGCTGCCTTTTCAATTTCAATAGCTGAGTGAATCATTGGTAATGACCATCAACGCAAAAAATACTTAAATGATTATTGCGCTGGCTCATCCAGCATCATCAACTGCTCACTAATAGCGACGGTATTAAAACCTGCATCAACAAACATGATCTCACCCGTGATACCAGATGCCCACGGAGATAATAGGAATAGTGCTGCGTTACCTACTTCCATCTGATTGACATTACGTTGTAGTGGTGCGATTTTTTCGCTGATATCGAGCATTTTGCGGAATGATTTGATGCCACTAGCAGCTAGCGTGCGAATTGGACCTGCTGAGATCGCATTGACACGGATACCTTCGCCGCCCATAGAAGTCGCTAAGTAGCGCACGCTGGCTTCAAGACTGGCTTTTGCCATACCCATGACATTGTAGTTTGGCAATACTGAGATACTGCCTTCATAAGTTAATGTCAGCATAGAACCATGACGCATTGCAAGCAACTCACGAGCTGCTTTTGCCAATGCCACAAAGCTGTAGCTAGAAATATCATGTGCTATGTGGCTGCCTTCACGCGTGGTAGCATTGACAAAGTCACCATCGAGCTGATCCATTGGGGCAAAACCAATGGCGTGTACCACACCATCAATACCATCACCCCAATGCGCGGTTACTTGCTCAAAACAAGCAGCAATCGACTCATCAGAGGCGACATCACACTCTAGCACCAAATCCGCTTCGAACTGTTCGGCAGCCATGTCCACACGCTTTTTGATTTTATCATTCGGATAAGTCAGGATCAGTGAGGCGCCTTCGCGGTGTAGCGCTTCTGCAATAGCCCAAGCGATAGAGAGTTTACTTGCGATGCCAGTTACGACAAATCGTTGTCCTTGCAATAGCATAAGATTTCCTTTTGAATCAATCGAGATGATTTAGAGTATAGGTTTATTTAGAGTAATCAGAAAGTGACGCGTCATGAAATGATGCAAATCAAAAGATGACTTATTATACACGAATTAGTTTAAGTAAACAGTCGTAAACTGTACTTGTCGACTCTCATTAACGTTGTATTAACCTCTCATTTAGTAAACCAATCAGATATCTGCCATCCATAACGGTCTTTATATAAACGTTCTAAACGGTATACACCGTTATAGTTATGACCCTATTGATTTGTCTGACGACTCTGAACAGATTAAACACTCAACTGCTTGCTACAGCAGTATGAAGTTCAGCAGATTTCGAGTATAATCACAGCCCTTCCCAGCTTGCACAATTTTATAAGAATCCTGACATGATAGGATTCAACGTTAAGCTACACCCACATTTTGGATGGCTGCCAAACTTATGAGTAACACCCCAATAATAACCCCAGATTATAAAGAAAGTACCGAATCCTATCGCCAACTGATTGGTTCAACTGGCGAAGACTTAGATCGTCCTGGTTTATTAGACACGCCTGTACGTGCGGCAAAGGCTTTTGCTCACTTAACCAAAGGCTATCATCAAAGCATTGAAGAGGTGGTCAATGATGCGGTTTTTCCATCGACCAATCGTGAGCTAGTACTGGTACAGAACATTGAGTTTTATTCACTGTGCGAGCATCATATGCTACCGTTCCATGGTGTGGCTCATATTGGCTACCTGCCTGATGGTCAAGTACTGGGGCTATCGAAGTTTGCCCGCATTGTCGATATGTTTGCCCGTCGTCTACAAATACAAGAAAACCTGAGTGAACAGATTGCACAAACCATCATGGATGTTACTGGCTGTCGCGGCGTGGCGGTAGTCATGGATGCCTCGCACATGTGTATGATGATGCGCGGTGTCAGCAAACAGCATTCAACCACGCGTAGTACCGCGATGCTTGGTGAGTATCAACACAACAATCAAGCTCGTAATGAGTTTTTGGGTGCCGTCCCTAAGCGCCAACCGGCGTTTTAAACTATTAATATTTTAGGCTGTTATGAGTAACAACAAACAAAAAGGACGCTAATGCGTCCTTTTTGTTTGGCTGAGCGATAGAAAATAGCACTAACCAACTGGTTTTACATCATCTACCCAATCGCCATAACCAGCAGCTTCCATATCTGCAAGCGGAATAAAGCGGAGCGCTGCTGAGTTCATGCAATAGCGCTTACCTGTCGGTGCTGGACCGTCATCAAATACATGGCCCACGTGTGAGTCCGCGTAACGGCTACGAATTTCAGTACGGGTTCCAAATATTCCTCTATCTGGCTTTTCAACCACTAAGCTCGTATCCAATGGGCGAGTAAAGCTCGGCCAACCTGTACCAGACTTATATTTATCACGCGAAGAATACAGTGGCTCACCAGATACGACGTCCACGTACAATCCAGGCTCTTTATTATCCCAGTACTCATTATCAAAGGCGCGCTCGGTACCTTCTTTTTGTGTGACCTTGTACTGAATATCACTAAGGGACTTCTTTAGCGCATCTTGTGAAGGTTTTACAAATGTATCTGGGTTAAAACCTTTGCCTACCTTACTATCCGATGTGTTATTTGGCGTCACTTGCTGTGTGCTATCTGCTTCGGGCGTAAACTTACTAAAATCAAGCTCATAGTTTTTACCATAGACACTCTCGATAAATTGATAGCGACCAGAATTAAAGGTATAAGCTTTATAGCGTATCGGGTTCTTTTTATAATAATCCTGATGATACTCTTCAGCAGGATAAAAAGTGCTAGCAGGTACAATCTCAATCACTACTGGCTTGTCATACACACCAGATGCTTGCAGGGATTGCTTGGCTGCTTCTGCGATTTGCTTTTCTTGCGCATTGTTATAGAAAATTGCTGGACGGTACTGTGTGCCGCGATCAACATACTGCCCTTTATCATCAGTAGGATCAGCGATTCTCCATAGCGCCTGTACTATGCCATTGTAAGTAATCTTCTTAGGATCATAATACACCTGCGCCGCTTCTGTATGCCCAGTACCACCTGCCGACACCTGCTTGTAGGTTGGGTTTTCAGCGGTGCCACCCGTATAGCCAGACACGACTTCTACCACGCCAGGGATTTTTTCATAACCTGCTTCAACACACCAAAAACACCCACCCGCTACTGTGGCTACTGCCAATCCTGGTGTAGTCGGTGCATATGGGTTAGCGGCAGTTGTGTTCTTTACAGTAGAGCTGTTTTCAGTTGATGCGCAGCCTGCGTAAATCGCACTACTCGCTATGATAACTAACCCTATGATTTTAGATGGTAATATGCGGTTCATGAAAATCTCCTAAGCGTAATATCCTTTAAACATCCTAACGCTTTTGTATCACTGAAACATTCCTATACTGTTATATATTTACAGTTTATTAAGATATTTTTTAGCAACTGGGTTTAGAGCGTGTCCTCAATTCAATCGATAGTCATCTAAATGGGTTAAAAATGGCTAAATCTTGCCAAACGGCGTCAAATAGCTGACTAATATCTCGATATTATCTGCGCTATTTTCCTTGTTTGACTGCCATTTATCTCATTTTTATCACCATTTTTAAAATGAAGACACGCCCTAATCACAAGATAAATTAAACGATTATTTGATAACGATTATATATTTTAGTATGAGTTAACTATAGAAATAAGACGGAAACTTTATTACCTCAATGCATTAAAAAAGCCCATTCTCAAAAAAGTAATGGGCTTTTATTTATCGTAAGGTTATCAATGTAAACATAGAATTATGAAGATTTTTGGCTATCTTTATCAGCACGTTCGTCACTTGCCTGCTTAATCTTCATTAGAATTTCTTTCATTTCAGTTGCTGACAGATAGGTTGGCACGGCATAAGTATCACTGACTTCTTTTGCAGCTGCCTTTGCAATATCATTAAAGTCGCTGGTTTGCATACCATTGACAGTCGGATCGATGTTTAGATCTGCAATCAAGTTTCTAACTTGCGTGATAAGGTGATCTGCTATCTCACTATCGCCATTAGCTGCTTGACCATCCTGTACCATACCGGTTCTTTTCGCCAATGCAGCCAGTCTTTTTTTGCTCGCTTTGCGATTGACGTCGAGCACATAAGGCAACACGATGGCATTAGCACGGCCATGCGGAATACTATAGTAAGCGCCTAACTGATGCGCAATAGCATGCACATAACCCAAACCTGCTTTGTTAAAGGCAATCCCGCCATAATGAGCGGCGATACCCATCTCTTCTCTTGCTTTTAAATTGCCACCGTCTTTATAAGCTAGTGGTAGGTAATGCATAACAGATTTTACGGCAGAGGCTGCATAATAATCTGTCTCTACGCTAGCATTGGCACTCATCCATGCTTCTAAGGCATGGGTCAATACATCAATGCCAGTATCTGCTGTTATATGGGCTGGCATGCCTTTCATAATAACTGGGTCAATCGCAGCGGCTAGTGGTACCATTCTTGGGTCGATAGACAATGCTTTTTGATGCGTTTTGTCATCAGACACTACTGCACCAAGTGTCGCTTCTGAACCCGTGCCAGCTGTCGTTGGTACGCAGTATAGCGGCGTTGCAGGCTTTCTTGCTTTAAGAATACCGATTAGCTGCTTTGGCTTGCACTTATTGCCTTGAGACATTGCTATCATTTTGGCCGCATCGATCACTGAGCCGCCACCAATAGCCACGATAGAGTCACAATTGGCTTCTATAGACTGACGTAGCCCTTCTTCAACTACTTTAAAAGTAGGATCTGGCGTAATACCGTCATAGATGTGATAACTGATATTTTTCGCATCTAGATAATCAGTGACTTTCGCAGGTATGCCCAGTTCGTTGAGCACTGTATCCGTGACAATAAACACATTGGTATTGCCTTCATTGATAAGCATATCGCACAGCTCATCACAGGCAGTCTCACCAACGAATAACATCGGTCTTCTAATAGATATCACATAGGACACTGCTTTTAATACCTTCGCCCGAGTTTTAGCGACAGCCAAATAACCAGCATGCTGCAAGCTGTTGTTCTTTACCAATTTAGTAATACTGTTTTGTGTTTTCATGAGCACAAAAATCCTTTTTAATGATGGTTTTAACTGCAATAAAGACCGTTTTTGCCAGCCAGTTAAATATTACTAATTTACGAGCGCCAGAATGTATAAAGATACGCATCACAGCATTATAAAATGGGCAGCTCTCTAAAATTATTGTACCACTGCTTTTTTCAATATGTCGCTATTATTATGAACTGCGATGTATCAATTTTATACCAAGTCGCTTGATTTAGTCGCTTAATTTGATTGATCAGTCTCAGTGGCTACAGTAAGTCGTTTAAACTAGTCAGTACTTGCCTTTAACAATTGCTGAGTATAAATATGTTGCGGGTGATTAAAGAGATCTTCGGTACGTCCAGATTCTACGCAAGTGCCTTGTTTTAACACCATGATATGCTGACACAGTGCACGTACTACCTTGAGATCATGACTGATAAAGACATAACTGATTTCTAGTCTTTCTTGTATTTCACGTAATAAACTAACTACTGTGACCTGTGTGGTACTGTCGAGCGCAGAGGTCGGCTCATCCAATATAAGTAAGCTTGGTTTCATAATGAGGGCACGCGCCAGCGCCACGCGTTGACGCTGACCACCTGACAGCTCATGAGGATAACGCTGCGCAAATGCTAAAGGCAAATGTACCGTAGCAAGACTATCTAGCACCGCTTGCTGACGGGCGACTTTATCCACGCCTTGTACTAACAATCCTTCTTCCACGATTTGCATGACCGTCATACGCGGATTAATACTGGCAAATGGATCTTGAAATACCATCTGTATCTGCGAGCGGAATTTACGTAGCGCTTTTTTGGACAATGCTGAGATATCTTGCCCGTTGACCACTATCTGCCCATTCACACGTGCTTGGTTGCTCAGTAGTTGGCTAAGCCCCAGCGCAATGGTGGTTTTTCCAGAGCCAGACTCACCGACGATACCCAATGCTTGGCCTTTTTGTAGCGTCATATCGACATCTTTAACCGCGTCGAACCAGCGCTTGGTACCACCAAACAGACCTTTTTCAACTGGGAACTGTACGTTAAGGCGTTTCACTTCTAGTACGCTTGATTGTTTATCTGCGTTATCGTCTTCTATGACTAATGCCTGCCCAAAGTCTTGCTTGATAAGTGTGCAAGTATAATCAGCTTTAGGCTGATCAAATACCGCTGACGTTTGACCCTGTTCGATGGTTTGACCTTGGCGCATAACGATGACCTCATCACTATAGCGCCTGACCAAATTGAGATCATGACTGATTAATATCATCGCCATATTGTGCTTGCTTTTGAGATAATCTAGTAGCGTCAAAATCTCATGCTGCAAGGTAACATCGAGCGCAGTCGTTGGCTCATCAGCAATTAAAATATCAGGCTGCTGAGCCAATGCCATGGCAATCATCACTCGCTGACGCTGACCACCCGATAACTCATGTGGGTAACGGCTCAACTTGTCAGCAGGATCAGTAATATTGACATCATTTAGCAAAGCAATGCTGGTTTCTTGCCATTGCTTCTTAGGCACGCCAACTAGACGCAACGATTCAGCAATTTGTTTCGCGACCGTATGTAGTGGGTTTAATGCAGTCATCGGCTCCTGAAATACCATACCGATACGCTGTCCACGAATAGACTGCAATGCAGCATTACGCGCCTTATCATTCGCTATGGGCAAGGTAGACATACCTACCGTATTTGCAAGCTGTACCACACCCGTGATGGTCAAACTATCTGGTAACAGACCTAATAGCGCAAGACTGGCAATTGATTTGCCAGAGCCTGACTCACCAACGATGGCTAATGTTTGCCCTTGTCTTAGCTCATAAGACAGCGCATCGACCAACTGGATGCCTGTAGCAGTTATGATAGTAAGCTTATCTACGGTTAGCATAAGCTTATCTTGTGCACTATTAGGGATTTCATTTTGTGCGTTGCTGTGCTCGGTGGCGACAATATTTTTAATCATATTAAGAACGCCTCGGATCAAATGCATCACGCAGCGCTTCGCCGACGAAGATGAGCAATGACAAAATAAAGGTCAAACTAAAGAATCCTGACAAGGCAAGCCAAGGTGCATCAAGGTTGTTCTTCCCTTGTACCATTAGCTCACCAAGAGACGGCGAGCCAGGTGGCAATCCATACCCCAAGAAATCCAGCGCAGTCAAAGCGATAATATTGGCCGTTAGAATAAATGGCAACTGCGACAAACTAGAAGCTAATGCATTAGGTAAGATATGTCTGAGCATGATTTGGCTGTCCGAAACACCTAAATTGCGTGCAGCTCGCACATAGTCAAAGTTGCGGGCTCGTAAGAACTCTGCCCGTACCAAACCGACCAAACCCATCCAACCGAACAGTAGCATCATGGCGAACAGCATAATAATGCTGGGACTAAACAGACTGACCAAAATAATAATCATAAACAGCTGAGGCATACCGCCCCATACTTCCATAAATCGCTGCCCTGCCAGATCTACCCAGCCGCCATAATAACCTTGTACCGCACCGACGATAATCCCAATCAGTGCACCCGCAAGCGTCAAGGCCAGACCAAACAGTAACGACACTCGCATACCATAAAGTATCCGTGCCAGCACATCACGTCCCATATCATCAGTACCAAGCCAGTTCTGAGCATTGGGTGCTGCTGGATAAGGCAGACCAAGCTCGACGTTGGGCGTCTGGTCGGCAAACGGAATAGGCGGCATTATATAAAACCCTTGCTCATCAATCAGCGACTGCACTGCAGGGTCTTTATAATTGGTTTCGGTCTCAAATACACCGCCAAACGTCGTTTCAGGATAGGCCTTTAATACCGGAAAGTAATAATCGCCTTGATATTGAACCAGTAAAGGTTTGTCATTGGCAATGACGTTAGCTGCCATACAAATAACAAATATCACTGCGAAAACAAACAGCGATATCACCCCAAGTCTATTTTGACGAAAGCGATTGAGTCGTGCTTGCCAGATAGGGTTCAAGCGTTGCTTTTTTGTGGTAGATAGCTGCTCAGGCATTGGCGCTTTATCTGGTTCGCTATTAATAGTACTGCGATTTGGTGAAGGTTGATTATTTGACATTAGCGGCCCTCAAAATCAATACGAGGATCAATTAAGTGATAACTTAAATCACTGATTAATTGCAGCAGCAGCCCCACTAAGGTAAAGATAAATAGCGTGCCAAAGATCACTGGATAATCGCGTTGTTGAATGGCTTCAAAACCTAGTAAACCGAGACCATCAAGTTTAAAGATAATTTCAATCAAAAAGTTACCGGCAAAGAAGATACCAACGATAGCGGCCGGAATACCTGCGATAATAATCAACATCGCATTGCGAAAAACATGTCCGTATAGTACTTGACGCTCACCTAAGCCTTTAGCACGAGCAGTGAGTACATACTGTTTGCCCAGCTCCTCTAAAAAGCTGAATTTGGTCAGATAGGTCAAACCTGCAAAACCGCCTACAGTACTTGCCAGCAGCGGTAACGCCAAATGCCAAAAATAATCTTTTACTTTACCAAGCGCGCTTAGCTGATCAAAATTTTCGGACGTCAGTCCCTGTAATGGAAAGATATTCCAATAGCTGCCACCTGCAAAGAAAACCAGTAAAATCACTGCGAAGACAAACACAGGTATTGCATGTCCGATCGCTAGCAGCATAGCAGTGGCTTTATCAATGCCTGAGCCATGATGCATCGCTTTATAGACGCCTAGCGGAATAGCGATCATATAGATGAGCAACGTACTCCACAGCCCAAGCGATATCGAGACTGGCAGCTTCTCTATGATAAGATCGGTCACCGACTGCCCTTTAAAAAACGACTCACCAAAATCTAGCTGAGCGTAGTTCTTTAGCATGAGCCAAAATCGCTCTGGAGCGGATTTATCAAAGCCATATTGAGCATTGATCGCAGCGACCATCTCCTCAGAGAGACCACGCGTGCCTTGATAAGTACTGTCGTTGCCACCTGCACTGCCCGCACCAATATTACCGCCAAGCGCATTATCTTTTGCGCCCTGCTCAATAAGTGCCAGCTGCTGCTCAACAGGCCCGCCCGGTGCCGCCTGTACGATCACAAAATTGGCAAGCAATATCAAAAATAGTGTCGGCAATATCAGTAGTAGTCTTTTTAAGATATAACGACCCATAATGGCGACTTCCTAAATAAAGAGAGATAGCAATGACGTTCAGCAGCGAATTGTGGTGTATTAAATAGGTGCTTAAAAGCAAACTATTTGTTAAAAACTTACTTTAAAAGTTGTTTTTCAGCTCACGTAACGCTGCAAATACCGTTAACGACTTCTCATCATCGATAGGCATTTTGGATTTAACTCCTGCGATTACACTCGGCTCTTGTGTACGTAAAAACACATTTACCGTGCGCTCATGCTCTAGTGTCACTGGTAGCGTTGCCATGCCTTGTTCAGTTTGTACCTCTGCTCGTGCTAAGGCTTGC
The DNA here is from genome assembly GCF_002836715.1 of Psychrobacter sp. 4Dc. Lineage (GTDB taxonomy): Bacteria > Pseudomonadota > Gammaproteobacteria > Pseudomonadales > Moraxellaceae > Psychrobacter. The sequence goes on along the minus strand of NZ_PJAT01000039.1, from coordinate 36,918 downwards.
TGCATCGATTCATTGTCAGGTTCAATAGATAGACCAAAACGTAGGTTACTGGCCGTATATTCATGCGCCGGATACAGTAGCGCCTCATGAGGCAAGCCGTTCAAACGCTTAAAGCTCTCATGCAGTTGCTCAATCGTACCAGTAAACACACGTCCACAACCTGCACTAAACAACGTATCACCGCAGAAACAATGCTTTTGCCCATCGATATCCAAAATATAGGCCATATGGCTAGCGGTATGCCCTGATACATCCCAGACTTGCGCAGAGCAGCCCCATGCGCTCACCGTGCTACCGTCTTTGATAGTTTGATCTTCATCGACGCCATGCTCACTATGCGCAACCAGATGAGTCATCGGATACGATTCCTGCAACTCTGCGACGCCGCCGATATGATCATGATGATGGTGAGTCGTCCAAATCGATGTTAGTTCGAGCTCATGCGTCTCTAGATAATCAATGACCGGCTGGGCTTGACCTGGATCAATGACAATCGCCTGCTTATTATTTTCATTAATCAATGTCCAGATATAGTTATCGCTAAATGCTTTGATTGGGTGAATACGAATACTCATATTAAATCCTTACCGGTAGTTATTTTTGTTACGTGTTATTTTAAATTATTTAATTTAACTGTTATTTGATAGCAATAGCATATATTTAATAAAACAACATATAGGCTCAGCTGTCCGTTGTTATCGGGTCAAGCTTTATAGTAAATACTGTTTATTGTTTTAAATATTTATTGATACGCCCTTCTGCCTCTTTATCCACCCACCAGTAATCGATACCAACAGCATTGGTCGGTAGTTTTTCAGTATGGCGATACTGATCCCAATAGGCGACATTGGTGCCAGATTTGCCGTATAGCGGTACGACATAATGACCTGCGCGCAACAACCGATCTAACACCTGTGTATACAGTACAATCTCGTCACGATTTTTGGCATTACCAAGGGCAGCAACGACCTTATCGACGGCAGCATTTTTGATACCAGCACTATTATGATTGCCAGGCTCGTCAGCAGCAGCGCTACCCCAAAATGCCGCTTGCTCAGCACCAGGAGATAGGCTTTGAGCAAATACGTCCACGACCATGTCATAGTCAAAACGGCGCATACGCTCATAATATTGCGGCCCATCGACTTGACGCAAGGTTGCATCAAATCCCAAGCGTTTTAGATTGCGAATATAAGGCAACAATACACGGCCCATGGTCTCGCCTGTCATCAAAATCTCAATCTGAGCAAGCGACCCATCAGGTTGATATAGTTTCATATCCTCATAATAAAACCCAGCCTCTAATAGAAGCTGGCGCGCTTCTAATAATCCTTGACGATTAAAGCCATTACCATCGCTGGTGGGTAGCTGCCATTCTGCTAATGTTGCTTGGTGCTGTTTCGGTTCGAGCTCAGACAATAACGGTGTCAATACCTGCATCTCTGCATCAGATGGCGTACCCGTTGCGGCAAGTTCTGAGCCATGGAAGAAGCTCTGCAAACGCTCGTACTGCCCATGAAATAGGGTTTTATTCATCCATTCAAAATCATAAGCAGCTGTCAGTGCTTGGCGAACTTTGATATCTTGAAAGATTGGGCGACGCATATTCATCACCAATGCCTGCATCGGTACTGGATTTTGGCTGGTTATCGTCTCTTTTTGGATAAGCCCTGCTTTTACGGCAGGGAAATTATACCCAGTTACCCAGTTAGATGCTTTATTTTCGGGACGAAAACGGTATTGACCGGATTTAAAACCTTCAAAGGCAATCTCATCACTTTGATAATAAACAAACTTGATCATATCAAAATTGTAGCGGCCACGATTGACCATCAAATCACGCCCCCAATAATTGGGATCACGTATATAACTTACCGAACGCCCTGCATCGACGCGTCCCAATTTATAAGGACCACTACCCATCAATGGTGACAGACTGATTTTCTCAAAATCGGCATCAATGGAAGACTTGGCAAATATAGGGAACTGGCCAACAGTCAGTAAAATCTCTTTGTTTTCAGCAGAGGCAAAGACAAACTTTACTTGTTGATCATTAATGATTTGAATGTCTTTGATATCGCTAAGATAACTGCGAATATACATGGGGCCTTTGTTCAATATCGCCTCAAAAGTCGCTTTTACATCGCGACTGGTCACACCCGACCCATCCCAAAAACGAGCATTAGGATTGAGATGATAGATAATCCAGCTGGTATCATCTGGATCATATGTCACTTTACTTGCCAGCTGTGGATACATGGTAAATGCTTCATTTAATGAGCCAGTCATCAAAGTATCATACAGATAGTCTGTGCCAATCATCGCGACGCCTGTGGTCATCCATTTATTGGCGCTATTAAACGTACCGCGAGCATCTAGAGACAGCGTACCTCCTGATGGCGCTTTTGGATTGGCATAAGGTAAGTAAGGTGCATCGATGTACTTAGTAGGACTATTGTGACCAAGCGCGGTCGTCGTGATAGGTGCAGCGATACTGCTCGGTATCAAACTGACGGTGATGGTTAGCAATACAGCTTTTAACAGGGCGTTTTTTATTATCATGACGTTATAATAAACCTCTATGCTAACCAATATAAATATCAAAACGTAAAGCCTGACAGCAAAACAGCGTTATAGCAAAATTTTATCATAACAAACTTAGGTTTTTTAACACTTTAGCGCAGAATTTCCCTACTTCTAAAGTAGTGGGATGAATGCATTGTTGGTAGTAACTATTTCTACATTTGGTATTATTAATAATAAATATAGCACGAAATATAAGCACCGTCTGTATGCCCACTCAAATTCTAAACGCCCATAAAGTTAGGATATATCCTAATGCCGATCAGCAAGTATTCTTTGCTAAATCATTCGGTTGTACGCGCTTTATTTGGAATAAAATGCTTGGTGATAAGATTGATCATTACAAAGCTACTAAAACCACCCTAAACAACACCCCAGCTCAGTACAAAAAAGAGTTTGAATGGCTCAAAGAAGTGGATAGCCTGGCATTGGCTAACGTACAGCAACAGCTAAGAGCTGCCTATAGCAAGTTTTTCAAACAAGGCTCAGGTTTTCCTAAATTCAAGAAAAAAGGCATTAAAGACAGCTACACCACCAACAATCAAAAGGGAACGGTAGCCGTCACAAAAAACACCGTTAAACTGCCTAAAATAGGCCACATCAACGCCAAATTCCCCAGTAAAATAAACGGCTTAATAAAAAGTGCCACCATAAGCAAAACCCCATCAGACAAGTATTACGTCAGCCTATTGGTTGAAACGGTCGTTGAGCCACTACCAAAGACTCACTCTAATATCGGCATTGATTTAGGACTGACCCACTTCATCGTCTTATCAAATGGATGCAGAGTTGCCAATCCTAAGTTTCTGGCAAAGTTGCAAGATAAACTGGCGCGAGAACAAAAGATTTTAGCCAAACGTAGAGCTGTGGCCAAAGCGGATCAACGTAAACTATCAGAGAGCGGTAACTACCAAAAGCAAAAACTTAAAGTTGCTAAAGTCTACGAGAAAATAACCAATAGCCGCAAAGACTTTCTACATAAGCTCTCATTCAATATCATCAAAAACCACGATGTTATTGCTATTGAGGATTTGAATGTAAAGGGTATGGTTAAGAACAGGAAACTTGCCAAAGCCATATCGGACAGCGCTTGGTCGGTCTTTACCACCATGCTGGCATATAAAGCGGAATGGTACGGTAAAACGCTTGTTAAAATAGACCGGTGGTATCCATCCTCTAAAACGTGCTCAGGATGCAGTCACTTGCTAACGAAAGCTGAATTACCGCTGTCGTTAAGATCTTAGAATTGTCCAAGTTGCCTGCAAGAAAATGACCGAGACCTCAACGCCAGTATTAACATCTTAAATCAAGGATTGCTACTGGCTAAACACTCAAAAACTGTCGGTGCGACAGGGTTAGCTTAGTCAATTCGCTTAACCGCTGATACAGAATATCGTGTCAAGTATGAGCGTTACCTAAGAAACCCCTACCTATAAGGTAGTGGGTAGTTCATCCTAATGGTTTGCCGTGTTACGCGGCATCCATCAGTACGACATCATTGATATTAGATATAATGGCGGCAGATATTAAACGCTTCTTCCTAAAACTGCGCATCGACAAATACACTCATAAAAAAAGACGCAACTTGTAAAAGCAGCGTCTTTTATTTTAAAGGCTATTATGACTTATGCATGCTTTTTTTCGAACGCAATCATAAAGTCAACCAGCTGCTGTACCCACTCAATTGGTACGGCATTGTAGATGCTGGCTCGCATACCGCCTACGTCACGATGACCTTTTAGATTTAACAATCCAGCTTTTTCTGACTCTTCTAAGAATACTTTATCAAGGCTGCTGTCTGCTAAAGTAAATGGCACGTTCATGATAGAACGATACTTAGAATCTACTGGATTATTATAAAAACTGCTGTCATCGATTGTCTTATAAAGTAAGTCAGCTTTTTGCTGATTGATTTTACCGATAGCAGCTACACCTCCCTGCTCTTCCAACCAATCAAACACCAGCCCTGCTAAGTACCAAGAATACGTCGCTGGCGTGTTAGACATAGACTCTTTGTCAGCTTGATGCTCATAGTTCAACAGCATAGGACACCATTCACTTGCTTGCCCCATCAAATCGTCACGGATAATGACAATGACTAGACCTGCAGGACCGATGTTTTTCTGGGCGCCCGCGTAGATCATGCCAAATTTAGACACATCTATGGGCTGCGACAAGATACAAGATGACATATCAGCAATGATTGGCGCATCTACTTGTGGCGGCTCAAATATCTGTAGGCCATGAATTGTTTCATTAGCACAGTAATGAAAATAAACGGCGTCTTTACTGATATTCCAATCGCTTTGCGCTGGTACGTCAGTAAAGTTATTCTCTTTGCCAGTCGCAACTAAATTAATCTCGCCCAAACCCAATGCTTCATAGCGCTTAGCTTCTTTGATTGCTTTACCTGACCACGCTCCTGTCGTCAAATAGTCACCGCGTCCGCCATTTAACAGATTCAATGGAATCGCAGAAAACTGCAAACTTGCGCCACCTTGCAAAAACAGCACTTTATAGTTATCTGGTATCTCCATAAGCGTGCGTAGCTTAGCTTCCGCTTTGTCAGTAATGGCCATATACTCTTTGCTACGATGGCTCACTTCCATGACCGACAGGCCGCGACCTTGCCAATCAAGCAGTTCGCTCTGTGCGCGCTCTAATACGGCTGTTGGCATGGTAGCAGGGCCAGCACAAAAATTTGGCAGGCGATGCGGGGTGGCAGTTGCTGTAGACGTTGGGGTTGTAGGCATAATCACAGTCCTAGGTATGATGAAATAAAAGGATGTTTTTTATTTCAGTTTGTTGATAAAGGCATTGGTATCGATGTTAGTTTTTATACAACTCAATGAGATATCTGCTCCCACAGCTGACGTTTAGCATCACTGTCTGCGAGCATTTCTTCTAATGTCGGCACAGTGGTCAGATTGGGATGTTGAAGGCCATCAGGCAGCGCGGTCAGTGCAGCAACTTGTATTTCTTCGCTTCGGCCAATTCGAAAAATATATCCTGCAAGACTGGCATTGGCAAGCTCAGCAGTATCCATACCATCACAAATCGGGAATGAGGTGGTCTCACAGGTGATTGATAGCGCTTGGGTGATGTTTTGCCATAGTTTTTGACTGTCACTATTTAGCGCTTTGATATCAACCAATATCACCCAGTCACCATAGCGGCCACCTTGCAGGTCAAATGGTGCTACTTTTTTTAAGCTATCATCATTTATGCTGTCATCACTAGTACTCTGCGGAAAATTACTCTGCGCGAATTGAGGCTGCTCAATAGGTGCATTCGTAGAGGTTACAGCAGTTTGGTTCGATGCAGTACTTGGGATGTCATGATAGTTAGACCCAGTACTTGAACTAACAGTATTTGAACTAACAGTATTTGAACTAGCAGCACTTGAACTGACCGTAGTTGAATCAACGGAATCAAAACTATAAGTAACAGGGCTTTGCTCACTAGCCGTCTGTTCAGTAGTAGCTTGCAAATCAGTACCATACTCATCGGCAACATAGTCGCTAGCGTTATAATCATTGATATCATAACCACCAGACGGTTGATCAACTGTGTCTACCACTCTAACGCTCGCTATTACTTCATTGTTATTAGACTCAATATCAGTGGAATCAATATTTGACTGCTCAACCGAAGCTGTCGCAATGTCAGCCATATTGATGGTTTCTGACTCAGGTTGTACCCACTGATTGATACCCATCATCGCTAGAATTTGGCGTTGCTGCACACGGCGCTGTAATACAGTTAGTGGGTCTTGGGTATCACTCATTCGACTCTACTATCCTACTCATTTTGTTTATATCATTTACAGATGTGTTTATGGTTTTGGCAGCTCTCACTGAGTATGCATCACACTATTAATCAAATACTAGATCCATACCCATCAAAACAGCTGTCGAATACCGAGCCAACGCTCTGATATTGCCAGCAAACAATCGTATTCATCTTGGCTGATTATCGTATCGTGTAACATCACCGTATGCAACGTACTTAGCCATTGGCGGTATTCATTATGAGTCGGCTGGTTCATCTCACTTTCATTATAATCTATTTGGCTACCGTCCTGTTGCTTCTCTCGATAATTATCAGCATTCTGAGCACCTACCAAGCGCTTGATAGAGTGATTGGTAGAGACAGGAACCGCAGAAATAATCGCCAATAACTGAATGCTATTCAAGTGCTGTGCGGTCAATAATAGCCACTGTAAATTAACGTCGCTTACTGTCATAAGATCAATATTAATCAAGCGCGCATGCCGTCTCAAATCTACAATATAATGCGCCACACTGTCGTTACCCTCACTCAATAACGATCGGTCATGCATTGAAATCATCTGGCCTTTTGCATCTTTTGATAGTCGATAAGCCAATAAGACAACAACTGATACTTCTGATTTACTAAGTCCTGTAAACACCTGACCTGAAGGGTCCAATTGCGCCCTTACGTCTTCCATACCAGTCTTTAGTATTTGCGGCCATAGAGACTGCGCGTCTGTATCTTGTAAAACTTTAGACAATATCGGTAGTAACTGCTGCAAATGTAGCGCTTGCCATAATGATGATATTGGCGATTTTTGATGTGCTAAAGCTAACGGGTTATTCAGAGTAATCGCAACCGCATGAGCGTTATCACTAGCTATATTTTTATCTGACGAATCAGAAGCTAAGCTTTTGGTTAAGTCAGATGTCAGCTGTTGGTTAAATAACTCAAATATGCCCTGCTGATAACGCAACAACATCGTACGGCATTTTTCTTGTTTTTTATAGTACTGATGACTGTCGTGACTATGATCGTTTTTACTTTTGAGCTTTAGATCTTCAATACATAGTTCAGATAAATTCTTTTGATGCAATTGGTTTAAGGCGAGCTCAATCAAAGCGCTGTCTAAACGTCTGTCCAAACTGGCTACTACTGTCATCAGCTTAGTATCTATCCTATGCGGTAATATTTGCTCATGGGAAGTCGAGTCAGTCGCAACAGAGAAGCCATCATTCCAAATATCATTCAAACTATAAGTGGCAGTCGTTGATAATGATTGATGCTGATGACAAAGCAAGACAGCTTCGACTAATGCTAGCGCACCTAAAGGATGATGACTATGGTTGAGTATGTACTGAGGTAGTGATACCTTTTTAATATCATTAAACCCAATTAATGTGTTTTCTGGTAGGTCAGCGTCAGGTTTGGACTGCCACGGTTTTAATAGCTGATGAACGCCAACGTCTTCGGCCTGTACTTGAAGCCGCCCATCGACCACCACATCAGCTTCTACGGCAAACTCTAAACCGTCATCAATCTCTAATTCGCCATTATCTTTATTACGACTGTCGCTTATAGATTCAGCAAGAACTTTTGCGTCACTTATCTGTTTATTGTCTCTTATATTAATCGTTGCAGCTGTTTGAGATCCAAGTAACGCCGACTGCTGCAAGTTTTTTTCTGGGAAATCTTCACTTAGGCTATTTTCTTTTGTTGCCCCCCAATCACCTAAGCGTCGTTGCCTATATATTTCTTTGACCTTTTGCTGATTTATTCGCTTTTCTTTGGCAACTTGTACCGCAAACTCATGATAAGCATCCGCATTAATAGCGCTCATACGCTCAGTCAAGCTTGGATGTGTGGCAAACCATGACACATCACCCAAGTCTGCCCCACTACTAGCAAAGAAAAAATGACTGAGTCCATTGATATCGGCGATGCCAGACAAACGCGAGCCGAGCGAGTCTTGATGAATAGCTTTTAAGGTTTCGATAATCGCAGGCGTACGTGTCAATTGAACACTAGTAGCATCAGCAAGTAGCTCGCGCTCACGATTAAAACTGTGCTTAATCAACTGCGCGCTTGCCATACTAGAGAAGCTCAAACCATGCAGTAGCAATGTCCAGACACTACGCGGGGCTTGACGATCTATTATAGGTGGCGTTTGCACCCATTTAGACTGACGCTTGGCTGAGGACTGCTGTTGTTGTGATTGCTGCTGCCAATAAGCGACCCATTCACTATGCGTGGTGAAATTAGCGGTTTGCGCTTCTGTATTGCGTGCAAGCGTATCAACCTGTCTCTGTGATAGAAACTTTTGGGAAATACTATCGCTATCAAAATAACGGTAATTAGATATTGGGTCACTCCAGTCATATAGTATCTGCAAGCCTGCCAATACCACCATCAGCTGTAGATTGAACGTAGCATCACCGTGCAATATATGACCATATTCATGACCAATGAGTCCGTATAGCGCCTCGTCAGACAGTTTATCTAACGCACCTTGAGTAACGACGAGTACCATATCTGAGCTATGGCGACCAGCGACGAAACCGTTGATACCCTGCTCGTCAGGTAGCACGTACAAAATAGGGGTTTGCAAACCTGCCGCAATGGCCAGTTGTTGAGCGATTTCATAGTAGCGACGATAAACGGGCGGAAAATCGCGCTCGTCACGTACTGCTATATGACGTGAACTATAGCGAACCTTTTCTTCAGCTTCGTGTTGATGAGCGACTCCTTGACTGTGCTCCCATGCTTCTTGGCTGTTATCAATGAATAGCCTAACCGCCCCTACTCGCTGAGCAATAGCGCGGCCACCTGCTCGCAGGCGTCGATACTCTAAAAAACTACCACCAACGAAACTGCCTAACGTCAAGACAATGACCAGAACCAATACCCAGTAGTATATACCGCCTGTAAATACTGTCAGCAGTATAGACATGACAGCCAGTCCCACTGCCATATGAGCAAGTACAATCAGGAAAAACAGTCCATAAAGTAATAGACTGCGCCGCGTACGTATCCGCTGTTCACCAAAAAAATCCATCAGATTAGGCTGCCTAGAGTTCGCCAAAATTGTCTAAACCTTAGCCCATATTGACAATCGGTGCCTGAGCAATCGCTTCTCTGTCTTCGAATACCAACTGACTGAGTGGACGAAAGCCAAACGTCGTACTAACGAGGTTATTAGGAAAGACTTCGCGATCATTATTATAAAACATTACGCTGTCATTATAATGCTGACGGGCAAATCCGATGCGATTTTCCGTATTGGTTAGTTCGTCCATGAGTTCCTTGATCATACTATCGGCTTTGAGCTCTGGGTAGGCTTCGACGACAGCGGAAAATTGACCCAACGCTTTAGACAGCATACCTTCTGCTTTTGCAAACAGTGCCATATGCTCTAGCGAGTCTGGCTGATGCTTATTAGAGTCTTGTAGATCTTGAGCATGATTACGCGCGCTAATGACGCGAGTGAGTGTTTCTTCTTCATGACTCAAATAACGCTTGGCAGTTTCGACCAAGTTTGGAATCAGATCATGACGACGCTTTAGTTGCACATCTATTTGAGCAAAGCCGTTCTTTGCTTGGTTACGTGCGCGTACCAATCTATTAAAAATAGATACCCCAAACACAACTACCAACACCAAAAATGCAATGAATAGCCAAACAAACATCTTCATAATCAAACTCCAAGGTGTCTAGAATGTTAATAAAAAGTTAATACATTGTATTTTAACTCATATTAATCAATAAAACCTTAGAACTAGATCGGAACTATAAAGGAAATCGAACAGGAAATTAAATTGAAAACTACATAAGCAATTAGCTAACCATCAGACAAAAATTTGACCCAAAAAAAGCCCTTTACAATGAAGGGCTTAATACATTACAAATAGGTTTTTTGTACTTTATAAATATAATTATCAAATTTTAGGCAAAAAAAAGCGACTCCATCAGCACATCCTCGGCACACACTATAACTATTACCGTTGCTACCTTCCGGTCCTGGCGGGATTCATAGAACAATGTTGCGAGGCTACCAATGGAGCCACCAGTCGCAAATTATACAAGAAATTTTTAATTTTACAACCCCTATCTTAAAACTGTTTGCTTTAGGCCCTAAATAGCACTGTCATTTAGTTTATTAGCTCAGGTCCGCAATGTATGAGCACAAATTATATCAGTAACTTAGGTCACAAAATTCTCACAGCAACTTATATGAATTTTGCTATTTTAGTGAATGAAGTTGCACCCATGTCGATTTCTAGAGAACAATAGGGACAACTTTTCATGTATGAATGAGCGTTGATAATTGTCATTTATATATTATTAGAATCAACTTAGGAGATAATAATGAAAAATACTTTATTGAATAAAGCAGCACTAGCTTCTGGTACGGTTTGTCTCATGACAGCGATGATGGGTAGCGCCCATGCAGAGCCAACAGGCTATGATCAACTGACATTTCAGACAGAAATAAAAGAAGAGATTCAGAACGATGAAGTACGAGCCAGCTTGTACAAGAAAGCACAAGCAACTGACTCTAAGACTTTAGCTACAATGCTTAACACCTCAATCAACAATGCCATGAAAATTGCCAAGCGCTACCCTAGCGTGACCGTGAGCACAGGGCAACAGCGCACCTATCCACGCTATGACAAAAACGATAAAATCATCGGCTGGACAGGTCAAGCAAACATAGATTTAAAAAGTACAGACTTTTCAGCGACTAGCCAACTAATTGCTGACTTACAAGAAACCTTAGTGATGGACAATCTTAATTTTGGCGTATCAGATACCAAAAAAGATGCGCTAGAACAAAAATTAATGACCGAAGCTTCTCGCGCTTTTCAGCAGCAAGCTAAGAGCCTTACCCGCGCTTGGGATGCTCGTGGCTACCGCGTCGTCAATGTTAACCTAAACACAGGTAGCAACTATCCACGTCCAATGTATAGCGCTATGAGCATGAAATCAGGAATGGCAGACGAGTCAGTACCAAGCCAAAGCTTTGAGTCTGGTAATAGCACTATTTCTTTGACTGCTAACGGTACCATCGAGTTAACTAAATAAGACAGCTTATAGTTAAAATAAAATAAGTGATTTACATTAAAAAAGGCAAGCATCGTTAACGGTGCTTGCCTTTTTATTTTGCTAGCGATATCTATTCATTATATTCAATCATTATTGAGACCATTATTGAGACCATTATTGTGACTGAGCAACTTCCTGTTGACGCAGTTTTAGCATCAATTTTTGATACCAAGCTAGCTTTTGATAAGCCAACAACTGCGCTGCCTTTCTTTTGTTGTCTTGCAATGTGGTTGTATTTTGAATCACATATACAGTACGTGTGATTTGCTCAAGTGTTTGGCCAGTTTCGCTTTGTATAATGGCCTTAATTGTATGAGTACCTGGCAAAACATCAACAGTAGCAATAGACGCGCTCAAACCTTGTGCAACCTCTTTGTCATCAAAATAAATACGGGCACTATCCCCTACCTGTAACGCAGGCTTAATCTGCACATTGACATCGATATTCTGTACGGGACGACGATAGGCTCTCTCTTCGCTAGGTTCAGTAATGGCTAACTGATAGTTTACTGGCGTGGTAACCTTAGTATTTATCGCAGGCGACTCAGTAGCAGTCACTGTCTGCGACGCATTTGATGATTGGCGACTTGTATTAGGATTGGTTGTCGTATTCAGACTAGTTGATCTGCTCGTCTCATTACCCGTCGTAATAGCCATTTGACTGACTTGTTTGCCAACTTGCTGCTCATAATCCTGTGGACGGTCGGTAAAGGTGACTTGACCGGTTTGCTCATCGACCACTTTGTAAATAGGTGCAGCATTCGTGAGAGATGTACAAAGACTAGCGAGAGCAACCGTAGTCCATAACCCAACTCTAATCCTACTCTTCAAGAAACTCGGTTTTGCTAATAAAGTCATAATCCATCAACCTAGATAGTGTCTACTATTAATATAATTTTATAAAACTATTATGCGTGAGTTTTGACATGAAATCAGTAGCGATTTCAAAGAAAATTCAGCAATTGGAATGATACACTTTATTAATACGCATAAAAAAACCAGCTAAGAATAACTTAGCTGGTTTTTTTGACTCAAAATAAATGAGTGTTTTAGCGACTAATTAGCAGCTGTAGTACATGTCAAATTCAACAGGATGTACAGTTACGTTCAGACGTTGTACTTCTTCTTCTTTCAAAGCGATAAACGCTTCTAGCATGTCTTCAGTGAATACATCACCTTTTAATAAGAAGTCATGATCGTCACGCAATGCTTGTAATGCAACATCTAAGCTCTCTGCAACCGTTGGGATTTGCGCTTCTTCTTCTGGTGGCAAGTCATACAAGTTTTTATCAGCAGCTTCACCTGGATGCATTTTGTTTTGGATACCGTCAAGGCCAGCCATCAATAGTGCAGCAAACGCTAAGTATGGGTTAGCCGTTGGATCAGGGAAACGTGCTTCTACACGTACCGCTTTCGGGCTGCTTACGTGTGGAATACGAATAGATGCTGAACGGTTAGATGCTGAATAAGCAAGTTTAATAGGCGCTTCATAATGAGGAACTAGGCGCTTATAGCTGTTCGTTGATGGGTTGGTAATCGCATTCAACGCACGAGCATGCTTGATAATACCGCCAATGAAATACAATGCTATTTCAGACAGACCAGCATACTCATCACCAGAGAATGTGTTTACGCCGTCTTTTGAGATTGACATATGTACGTGCATACCTGAACCGTTATCACCAACGATTGGCTTAGGCATAAAGGTCGCTGTTTTACCAAACTGATGCGCAACGTTATGAACAACATATTTCAATTGCTGAACTTCATCCGCTTTACGTACCATCGTGTTGAATGCAACACCGATTTCAGACTGGCAAGAAGCCACTTCATGGTGATGAACTTCAACCGAACCTTCACCAACGATTTCTTCTATGCGTTCACACATAACAGCACGCATGTCATGTGAGCTATCGATCGGTGGTACTGGGAAATAGCCGCCTTTCACACGTGGGCGATGCGCCATGTTGCCCCACTCGTAAGTCTCGTTAGTCGACCATGCTGCTTCTTCAGCCGTGATCTTATGACTAACGCCAGACATATCGACTGACCATTTAACATCGTCAAATACAAAGAATTCAGGCTCTGGACCGAAATAAGCAGTATCACCGATACCAGTAGACTTTAAATACTCTTCAGCGCGACGTGCGATAGAACGTGGGTCACGGTCATAACCTTGTAGCGTTGATGGCTCGATGATATCGCAAGTCACTACCACAGTCACCGCGTCAAAGAACGGGTCAACAAAAGCAGTTTCTGGATCAGGACGCAAGATCATATCTGACGCTTCGATACCTTTCCAACCAGCGATTGATGAGCCATCAAACATTTTGCCGTCTTCCATGACATCTTCATCAACGGTATGCGCTGGGAAGCTGATGTGCTGCTCTTTGCCGCGTGTATCAGTAAAGCGAAAATCAACCCATTTAGCATTAGAGGATTGGATAAGATCTAATAGTTTATTCGACATGAATAGTCTCCGTTGTGTTGATCACGTAATTGCGATTTAAAATTATTAATATGATGTTCTTGTCCAAGAATGTCAGATGTGCTCTCAATACTAAAACAGCGCATTCGATATTATGCTTATTATCAGCACTATTTTGCGTATTAGTCAAGATGCTCATCTAAAGCGTTTACTCAATCAGACCAATATTTGTGCACATGGTCTAACATACGCCAATTCAATCCTAACGACATTCTAGCAATATACAACTCATAATGCTGAACTCTTCGGGCTCTTGTTAATAATTATTTTTAGACCAATTTCTTGGCTTTAAAAATAATCATAACAGCAATAATGCAAAGGCTATGCCAATGTATTGCCACTCTGATAACAGATATAGTTATAGATAGATTTAATTATCAATATTTACAGTGATTTATACGATTAATATCGTTATATATTCATTAATTCCCATCAAATTAATTTTTAGAATAGCACTTAATTAGAGCACCAGTTGAGAACCAAAGGCACTTAATTGGTGCAAATACAAATATATTTATTATTGAAATGCTATTTTATAGTGCAATGTTAATAGCTGAATTTATAACATTGTCTCTGACTACATTATTTTATGCGTCAAAAAAAAAATAAAAAATATGTTTTTACTTGGTGCTTACTTAGATAGCCCGTACCCTACATTTGATAGAAAACAAAATAGTGGTAAGATAACCGCGCGCAATAACCTCCTCTGTTATAGTCAGAGCTGCTTGTGTTCGGCAATCAAGTGACTCGATAACAGTGAGAACAAATTTCATGTTAAAAATATAATAAAACTGATAAGTTGAAGCCTTAATGATTTTGATGATCGATAATTACGATAGCTTTACGTACAATATCGTACAGTACTTCGGTGAGCTAAAGCAGGACATCACTGTCTGGCGTAATGATCAGGTCAGCATTGAGCAGATTAAAACCCTTGCACCTGATGTGATTGTGATTGGCCCAGGTCCGTGCGATCCTGACCGTGCAGGTATTTCGCTGCAAGCCATTGAGACATTTAAAGGAATTATTCCTATACTGGGTATTTGCTTGGGTCATCAAGCTATCGGTCAAGCCTTTGGCGGTCAAGTGGTCAAAGCTGGCGAAGTCATGCATGGCCGCTTATCAGCTATCTATCACAACGAGCAAGGTGTGTTTGCCAGATTACCTAACCCGTCACAGGTTACGCGCTATCATTCACTCGTCATTGATAAGACAAGCTTGCCAGACTGCCTTGAACTCACCGCATGGACACAGAATGCTGATGGTAGTATTGAGGAAATCATGGGTATTCGCCATAAGGAGCTGGCTGTAGAAGGCGTCCAGTTCCATCCTGAGTCGATATTGAGCGAAGCAGGTTATCAATTGCTCAATAACTTTTTACAGACTCATGGCTTGTCTACTCTAACATCCGATGAGCTACCACAAGTTGGCTAGATTTGACTAAAAGCACCTTGGTAAAAAATGCTGCTTTCATAAGCCTATGCCAAATTTCACACAGATTCATATAAAAAATAATAGTAAGTGAGACCATAATGAGTACGACAAAAATAGAAGAAACGCATACGCCAGAGAGTATTGCAAAATTGTCTGATGAGCAAACACATCAACTGTTAACCACAGCTTTGGGTAGAATATTTCAACACATCGATTTAACTTTTGATGAGATGTATCAAGTGATGCTGATTATCATGCAAGGTAGATGTAGCGACGCTATGATGGGCGCTATCTTGACGGGACTACGTATGAAGGGCGAATCCATTGACGAGATTACTGCTTCAGCCAGCGCCATGCGTGCACTAGCCGCCAATATTGAACCAAAGAACTGTGATTACTTGGTAGATATCGTTGGTACTGGCGGTGATGGTGCTAATCTGTTCAATGTCTCGACTGCATCGGCATTGGTTGTTGCGGCAGCTGGTGCACAAGTTGCTAAGCACGGCAATCGCGGCGTCTCAACCAAATCTGGTAGCTCAGACTTACTTGAGCAAGCAGGTATCAGTCTTGCGCTCACTCCAGAGCAAGCAAAAGACTGTATCGAAAACCAAGGTATCGGGTTTTTATTTGCACCCAATCATCACAGCGCCATGCGTTATGCCAACCCTGTACGCCGTGAATTAAAAGCACGTACCATCTTTAATATTTTGGGCCCATTGACCAACCCTGCTGGCACGCCAAACTTAGTCATCGGTGTATTTACCGCGCAGTTATGTGAGCCGATTGCTAAGGTGATGAAAAACTTAGGCGCACGTCATGTCATGGTAGTAGGCGCAAAAGATGGTCTTGATGAAATCAGTCTTGCGACTTCGACCACAGTCGCTGAGCTAAAAGATGGCGAGATATCAGTCTATGATATGATGCCAGAAGATGCGGGTATCGAGTCCCAAACTCTTATCGGCCTAGATGTCGACTCTCCAGCACAAAGTTTAGATCTGATTCGTGCTGCGCTATCTGGAGCCGACACTCATGACCGTGCCGTACTTAAAGCACGTGATATGATTGCGCTAAATGCAGGTGCCGCGATATACACTGCAGGACTTGCCAGCAACTACCCTAACGGTGTTAGCCGAGCACAAAAAATCATTCAAAATGGTGATGCTTTACTCAAACTTGAGTCTTTAGCCAACTATACCCAACAGCTAGTCGCTCAAGGTTAACTTATAAGCACTTATATACTGTCTATAGTCAAAAAAATCTAAAACGGATACAAGGCAGCCGACCACAGATTGTACAAATCGTACATCTAGGAAGGGAAACGCCGTAGCCGCTTAGTAGTTATTAATAGTTTTCTTACTATATTTACATTTAACGATATTCGGATACCAGTATGACCACAACCCATTCAGACATACCGTCAGTGCTACAGCGCATTGTCGCCACCAAAGTAGAAGAAGTAAAAGCCGCTCGCGAAGCATTGTCTCTAGAAGACTTGAAAGCACAGGTCGCAGCTGATGATAAACCGCGTCGAGGTTTTGCTGCGACGCTACGTGCTGCTGGCACTAAAGGAAATGGTATCGGTATCATTGCTGAGATTAAAAAAGCCTCACCGTCTAAAGGCATTATCAATCATAACTTTACCCCTGCTCTATTTGCGCAGCAGTATGAGCAAGCGGGCGCTAGTTGTCTGTCTGTATTGACCGATCGTGATTACTTTCAGGGCGATGACATCTATCTTATTCAAGCAGCTAATACCTCAAGCTTACCGATATTACGTAAAGACTTTATGATTGATGTCTATCAAATCTATCAATCTTACCTAATGGGCGCTGACTGCATCCTCCTCATTATGGCTTGCCTAGATGATGCGCAAGTACAAGAGCTACATGCACTTAGTATTGAGCTTGGTATGGACGTATTAATAGAAGTGCATACCCAATCTGAGCTTGAGCGTGCGCTACAGTTGCCACGCTCAGAGCACAATATCTACGGTATCAATAACCGTGATTTAAATACCTTCGATGTGGACCTGCAAACCACGCTTGATCTTAAGAATATTTTAAACGACGCACTCGCTACTGATAGCGCTGAACAAAAACCACTTATCGTGACCGAGAGTGGTATTCATAGCAGTGATGATATTCGCCTTATGCTAAGTAATGATATTCAGCACTTTTTAATCGGTGAGCAATTTATGAAAACTGATCATCCTGGACAAGCGTTACAATCCTTACTTGCGGGCGTCGCAGCAGACGGGTAAAGTAACTCAATAATTTATGCTTAAATATATACTAATAGCTTGAACAATGTCTGCGCTATATACATAGTTCAATCAACCATTCATCAATCAACGATACGTTAACTTTTATGTCAAACTCTCTGTTTTCAAAAGAAATGCAAGACCAGCTCAAAGAACTCAAAGGCCAGCTGAGCAAGGGGCGTGATACCAATTCACCTGAAGGTGAGAATCAAAAGCCAACTGAACCGGTATCGCTACCGACTCAAAAGCAAGTAAAAAAGACGGTTAAGCAGCTAAATAGTGAACATATCGATGACGATAAAGTTCTGTTTATGCAAGCCATGCACGGTGTCAATCAGCTAGAAGACAAAAATGTCCGCTCACCTGCCAGCGCAACTAAAGCAGGTAAGCCTGATGCAGCGACACTATCAAAACGTGCTGCAGCTCAAGGTAGTGAAGCCAGTGATCTAGGCGCAGGCTTGTCAGATATGCAAGCACTACTGAACCCTGTCGCTGCTGAAGCTTATTTGTCTTATAAGCAGCCAACACTGCAAAATAAAATCTTTGATCAGCTCAAAAAAGGCAAGCTGCGTTGGTATGATGCGGTAGATATCCATGGCTGTACGATAGAAGAAGCACGCGAGGCTATGACTCAACTATTGAGCCAAGCCAAGCAGAAAAACGAAACTATGGTAAAAATCGTCCATGGTAAAGGTAGCGAAGCGATTCTAAAAACCTGTATCAATGGCTGGTTACGTCAATTGCCAGAAGTACTAGCATTTTGCTCTGCGCCACCAAAAGATGGTGGTAACGGTGCTGTATTAGTACTACTTAAAAAACCTAAAGCAGATGGTGAATAGGTCTACTGTTAGTAATACGGTACTATATAAAAAGGACTGCTTATTTGCAGTCCTTTTTTTATCAATCATTCATGGTTTAGACATGGACTATAACGATGTTTCCTTCAATGAACGCTCTCTTTAATGTACATTCCATTTAATGTTAGCTTCTCATTCTGCATTAATATATTGACTTGAGCACCTTCTAATTAGCAAAGCGAAATCACTATGAGCATGCAGACTATTGAAAACACCAACGAACTAGAACAGCAGATTGCTGCGTTGATGGTACTTGAACCAAGGTTCGCTCCTATCTACAAGCAGGTCGGCACACCTAATCTTAGGCATAATACAGGTGGGTTTGAGCAGTTGATGAGAGCGATGGTAGGTCAGCAGTTATCAGTTGCTGCCGCTGCCAGTATTTGGAAACGGTTGGTTGATGCAGAATTGATCACACCGCAAGCGATACGTGAAGCGACAGACGATAGTTTGAAGACGCAAGGATTGTCCAAGCAGAAAACTCGTTATGTACGCTCTTTAGTGGATCATGATATAGACTTTGCAGCATTGGAAACCTTATCAGATTCAGAGGTCATAACAACCTTGACAGCTGTGACAGGGATTGGACGTTGGACAGCTGAAATGTATTTACTATTTTCGCTAAAACGTGCAGACATACTCGCTGTCGATGATTTGGCCATTAAAGTTGCAGCCATGGAGTTGTTAGGCTTAACAGAGCGCCCAACACCCAAGCAGCTTAAAGACCTAACTCAGCACTGGTCACCTCATCGCAGTGCTGCCAGTCTATTGCTTTGGTCGTACTACGGCTCATTACGTGATAAAACCGCAGTACCTTTATAACTAATAGAGCAAAAAACATAGCTAGTGTTATTCACTACCATTCGTGAGCAAAAAGTCTCTTTTAAGGCTGGTTCCATATAGAAAAGCCAGATTTGTTTTTAGTGTGCTTAAACTTACTTTTTCTTAGCATATGACTTTTATGCTTTAGTGCCTTAAGCGCACCACTTCTGCTGACGGTCGCCATAGAGAATTTGTGGTGACTTGCAACATCATTTTTAGCCTTGTCGCTATCTTTACGAATATCAACGCCATCGTCGTTGTAATCTTTCCTGTATACGCTTGTGTTTACTTCCTTGTTATCAGACACTTCATTATTAGCAGAGTTACTACTGTTATCTGATTCATTTCCTTCTGCTGATTCATCAGTACTACTTCCCACATGATGTTCAAGCTCCGTTTGATTAACAATCAACTGCTGAGTCGGCAATGCATGTTCTACTTTATATTTCGCGACTTTCTTTAATATATCGACAAACAAAGCGTTTTGTTTGTCATAGAACTCAATGATACCAATAGCATTCACATAAGCTTGCAACTGAATAACATAGCAATCTTGGCGCAGCTCCAAAATATTGACCTGATTCCATTCTTGATTGGTCAAATCATGCTCTTTTATAAATTCATCCAAGTCATTAACCATTTTGAATATTACGTCAAGATCAGCGGTACGCTTAATATATAAGTAGTGGAAAAAACGAAACATATCGCGAGAGGTAAAGTTTTCGATCTGCATCGATGAAAAGTCACCATTTGGTACCGTAACAATCGTCCGCGACAAGGTCCGTACACGCGATGAGCGAATACCAATGTCGATAACTGTGCCTTCGTAAGTACCAAACTTACAATAGTCACCGATACGCACAGGTGAATCTGCGACGACGACGACACTACCAACTAAGTTTTCAATTGTCTTTTGCGCACCAAGGGCCAACGCCAAACCACCCACACCCAGTGCGGCAATACCAGTGGTCAAATCAAAACCCAAATTGCCAAAAATAACAATCACTGCAAATATCAGTAATAGCGCTTTGACGACCTTACGCAGCAGTCCCAAAATTGAGACACGCTCAGTATAGTTTTTCTTGTAGCTTAGATTTACCGCTCGAGTAAATATCGCATCGATCACTCGTAATAGTAGCCAAGTCAGCGCCAACCAAGAGGCTATATCCGTAAAGCGATTGACTGGCTCACGTAGTGTCACCGATACGCCTGCATAAACCATCACTTCTGATAGTATCAATGCCATAATGACCACAGAGAGTGGCAATATTACTTTGTTAGGTAACGGCAATGGCGTACCACGCAAATACGGATAAACAATCCTTAATAAGTGGTATAGCAACCATACCGCGACATAAGTAAGTACAAAGCTAGTCACAATCATGGTGAGCGCGGCAACCAAATCAGCTAGCTGATAGCCGAAAAGCTTTTTACCATCTAAAGAATCAACCGTGTAGCGCGATACTAAGGTCGGCTCAGTATTTTCTATCACTTCTGGTACTGAGGTCAACGTATCGCTAGAGAACTGCCAATATTGCTCATTCTGTTTTGAGACCACCCTTTCGAGTAGTAACGGAACACTTCGCTCTCCGATATTAATCACACCGACATTTTCTTGGCTAGGTGGCAGCTGGTCAGTTAGATTACCCTCAGGTGAGTTACTAATCTGTAGATCCGGCTGAAAACGCCCACCTGCATCCAGTGCCTGTTTAAACTGTCGCACAACGGTCGTTGGGTTATCGGACTTTGATAAGTTGAGATAATTACTTGCCAGCAAATAATCATTTTCACCCAGCGCACTGATAAACCCTTGTACCGTATGACGCGGCGTATCTCGGCCAAACGAATCAGGCAATGGCGTACTTACTGTCTCTCCACTACTGTCATTACCCACTCCAAGCGCACCAGCCTCGACAGCATAAGCATTATTTGGCAAGGTAATACTCAACAGCATAGTCAGTAATAGCATCGCGACTATAAATGGTATTTTAGTAGTAGCAGAGAATAAATTAGGCGAAGGACTGGGAGTCAGATTATGCTTGATAGACAAAACAAACCTCTTAGTTTAAAAATGGCATGATAAATGACAGGTGGCGTCCATACTATAGTAACAATTATTTATAACAGCAGTGCTTTTGATTACGCAATTTTGTAGCTAACTGTATTGGTATTTGGTTTCTTACTCTATGTAGGCTTCTAATAGATAGTAGGTGTTTCTAAGGATAGGCTTCTATTATACAGTGGTATAAA
This sequence comes from Psychrobacter sp. 4Dc, assembly GCF_002836715.1. Taxonomy (GTDB): domain Bacteria; phylum Pseudomonadota; class Gammaproteobacteria; order Pseudomonadales; family Moraxellaceae; genus Psychrobacter. The sequence continues at coordinate 15,347 of NZ_PJAT01000039.1, read as the reverse complement.
TTCCCATAGAATATCTAAGTAAAGTAATTTTTAATAAATCATTTAGCAAGCTAACATGAATACCATTCAGCCTATCCTGAATAAATATTAGGTTAAAGTAGTTTATAAAGCAGGTTAATTTGTAGATAATGAGCACAGTTTTGCTTATATACTGTTTTTTGTAACTTTTGACCCCTTTTACGTCATAATAGTTACTTCTCATTTCTGCATTTTTAACTTGATTACTTTGGAATCGACTATGTCTGTATCACGTGCATCTTCACGTACCTATCTTCGTTTAAGTATTTTGAGCGTTCTTAGCTTACTTGCAGTAAATACTGCAATGGCAGCCATTTCTGAAAACGCTTCCATCAACGATAGTAACCTACCACAAGTTGAGCTTGATGAAATTGTCGTGACAGCCACTCGCACACCTACTAAGACAAGTAATGTAATTGCGCAAACACGAGTAATCGATAAAGAAGAGTTACAACGTTATCAAGGTCAAACAGTCACTGATGTATTAAAAAATCAACCTGGTATCAACATTACGCAAAGTGGTGGCATGGGAACTAATAGCAACTTTTATATGCGTGGTTACGACAGTAAGCAAGTATTGGTGCTTATCGATGGTATTCGCTACAGCTCGGTATCTTTAGGTAGCCCATCGCTGAATTTATTGTCAGCAGATCAAATTGATCGCATTGAAATTTTCACTAAGGGCAATAGCGTAGAACAATCTAATGTTTCCACTACCGTTGGTTACGGTAGTAATAATCACTACCAAGTCGGCGTGACAGGTCAACTTAAAAATGACACTTCGTCACTGAGCTTAGGTGTCAGCCGTAATAAAACTGATGGTTTTAACGCTATTGCTAATCGTAATTCTTTTGATTATAACGCTGATGATGATGGTTTTGAATCTACCAATGTCAGTTTGGCACTGCAGCATAAGTTCACAAATGCATTAAGTGCAGGGATTAGCGGCTTATATTCAGACTCTACGACTGAGTTTGATTCAGCCGGAAAAGTCATTCCTTACGCTTACTCTGATCAAAAAAACGGTAGCGCTAACGCCTATTTGCAATATAAAACCCCATTAACTCTTACTAGACTGAGCTACGGTCAAAGTATTGATAAATCAACCTCTCATGATAACAACTCTATCAGTTACGATAATGGTAGCCAGTTTGATACCACTCAAGAGCAGGCACGCTTAGAGACTAGTATCAACGCGCAACCTGGTACCGTCATTGTGGGTGCAGAATGGCTATCACAAAAACTAGATGCCTCAAACGTCAAAGTATTTAATGCTGATTTTTCTGATTTTACTGCAACCGCTTATGACCCTGACGACAGAGATGTTAAGAGCGCTTTTGTAGGTTATCAATTAGCAGATACTTATTATGATTTACAAGCCAACTATCGTGTAGATGACAACTCACAATATGGTAATGAGAGCACGTACAACTTAGGAGCAGCCATACGCCCGCTAGCTGGTATGCGCATCGGTGCAAATTATGCCACGGGCTTTCGCGCACCAACCTTTAACGACCTATACTACCCAGGTGATAACAACCCAAACCTAAAGCCTGAAAGAAGTGAAAATACTGAAGTATTCATTGAATACGCTAATGATATGCAAACTTCACGATTGACAGGCTATCACACGGACGCAGAAGACCTTATTGCAAGCGGTACGAACATTAGTGAAGCAAAAATAAAAGGCTTGAGTTTGACCTCAGATTGGAATATGAATGACTTTATATTTGGTCTAGGATATGACTACTTAGATGCGAAGAATAAAACCAAAACTAATGCCAACTTTGATCAACAACTTCCTTACCGTCCTAAAAATAGTGGTTTAGTTTATATCGGATATCAGCAGCCTACGTTCGATATGCGCCTCGAGGCAAAATATAGCGATGATAGACTTACAACTGAAAACAATGAACTTGATAGATATACGCTGCTTAACTTAAGTGGAAGTGCCTATATCACACCTAATCTACGTGCTAACTTACGTGTAGATAATATTACTGATGAAGATTATACCCTTGCCAGCCAATTCGGTAATGAGTACGCCACAGAAGGTACAAGTTATTTCACCTCTCTCACCTATAACTGGTACTAATTTTGGCTGAGCAATATCAAAAAACATTAAAACAAAAAAGGTCATCTACAGGTGGCTTTTCTTATGGCTATAGATTCCTGTTTGAGGTTTTGTTTGTCTAAGGCGTCAGCTATTTATCTCAGTCAATAGGTGACAATTAACCACTCATCTATTACAATAACGACCTCCGAGAGGTGTTGCGCCATAATAGTGATTTACTGCATTAACATTCTATAGTTATGCAATCACAGGTTATGTTAGGCTCGGTTAACTGTCGAGAGTCCATGTTTTTGGTCACTCACAGCGCAAACAACGGCACCTGCGTTTTTATTCTTTTTATCATTCGTTAACCACTGATAGGAGCATATTATGGACGCAGTGTCTACTACACCATCTGCCCATACGATCGATCCCTCTTTCACTGACTATAAAGTCGCTGACATTAGCCTTGCTGATTACGGTCGCCGTGAAATCACGCTAGCCGAAGCTGAAATGCCTGCCCTAATGGGTTTGCGTCGTCGCTACGAAGCCGACCAACCGCTTAAAGGCGCGAAAATCGCTGGCTGTATCCACATGACCATCCAAACTGCGGTCCTTATCGAGACACTCGTCGCGCTAGGTGCTGAAGTACGCTGGACTTCATGTAACATCTTCTCAACCCAAGACCATGCTGCTGCTGCGATTGCTGCTGCTGGTATCTCTGTCTATGCTTGGAAAGGCGAAACAGAAGAAGAGTATGAATGGTGCCTACGTCAGCAAGTACATGTTGGCGGCGAAGCATCAGGCCAACTTTGGGATGCTAACTTAATCTTGGATGATGGCGGTGACTTAACTGCTTTGATTCATAATGATTACGCCCAAATGCTTGATAGTATTCATGGTATCTCTGAAGAGACTACTACAGGTGTCCATCGCTTGGTTGAAATGCTTGGTAAAGGTACACTTAAAGTACCAGCCATCAACGTCAACGATGCAGTTACCAAGTCTAAAAATGATAACAAATATGGCTGCCGTCATAGCTTAAACGATGCTATTAAACGCGCTACCGATATGTTCCTTGCTGGTCGCCGCGCTTTAGTTATCGGTTATGGCGATGTAGGTAAAGGCTCTACACAAAGCTTACGTCAAGAAGGCATGATCGTACGTGTTTCAGAAGTTGACCCTATCTGTGCGATGCAGGCATGTATGGACGGCTTTGAAGTATTATCACCATACATCGACGGTGACAACACGGGCGGCGCAGCCAGTATCAACAAGCGCTTGCTTGAAGACACTGACATGATCGTCACGACTACTGGTAATTACCATGTTTGTGATAGACATATGCTAGCAGCCCTTAAGCCTGGTGCTGTGGTATGTAACATCGGTCACTTTGACACCGAAATCGACACTCAGTTTATGCGTGATAACTGGCGCTGGGTTGAGATCAAGCCACAAGTTCATCAAATCTTCCGCTCAGACGATGAGAACGACTATTTGATCTTGCTTGCTGAAGGTCGCCTAGTAAACCTAGGTAACGCAACTGGTCACCCATCACGCGTTATGGATGGCTCATTTGCCAACCAAGTATTGGCTCAAATGTATCTGTTCGAAGAGAAGTTTGCTGACTTGCCAGCTGACCAACGTACTGACAACCTATACGTAAAAGTATTGCCTAAAAAGTTAGACGAAGAAGTGGCCGCTGCGATGGTTGCAGGCTTTAACGGTACGCTAACTAAGCTGACTCAAAAGCAAGCTGAGTATTTGGGTGTGCCAGTTGAAGGTCCATTCAAGCCTGATGCTTATAAATACTAAAAGGAGCCTGACTGTGAGTAAGCCTGCTTTCTCCTTTGAGTTCTTTCCTGCAAAGACCGAGCAAGGTCACGAAAAGCTTCTCAGCACTTATGATGAGCTTAATAAGTTGTCACCAGCTTATTTTTCGGTAACTTACGGTGCGGGCGGTTCAACCCGTAGCCGCACCTTAGATATCGTACAGGCACTAAGTACGCGTGGTACCACTGAAATCGCACCGCATATGTCTTGTATTGGCGATGACAAAAGTGAAATCGCTGAATTGCTCGAGTATTATAAGACTTTAGGTATTAGACGCTTAGTAGCGCTACGCGGCGACTTGCCATCAGGTCAGGTGGGCATGGGTGAACTACCATTTGCGGTAGATTTGGTAAAGTACATTCGTGAGCATTCAGGTGACCACTTCCATATTGAAGTGGCCTCCTACCCTGAAATGCACCCACAAGCGCGTAGCTTTGAGTTTGATATCGATAATCTGGTAAATAAATACCAAGCTGGTGCCAATGCGTCGATTACCCAGTTTTTCTACAACGCTGACAGCTATCTGTACTTGCGTGATAAGTTAGAGAAACGCGGTATTGATACAGTAGCTCAGCCTTTGGTCGCTGGTATCATGCCAATTACCAATTCAAGCAATCTCTTGCGTTTTGCTGATAGCTGTGGCGCTGATATTCCGCGCTATGTACGTAAACAGCTGACGGATTTTGGTGATGACCGTAAGGCTATTCGTGAGTTTGGCTTTGATGTGGTTTATCGCTTGTGTGAACGCTTGATTGCCGAGGGCGTACCTGCTATGCATTTTTATAGCATGAACAAAGTTGAGCCAAACAAACGCTTGGTAGAAGCATTGGGATTGACTGCTTAAATTTGTAAGCATTCTAAAATAGCCCTTAACCATTCCTGAATACATTATTAATGACTGGCGCTTCTAGGAGCGCCTGTTTTTTATTGTCAAAATTTTGACCAATAACCCTTTACCGTTTTATTCATACACTTTATCTTATTTGATTTTTAAAAATTTCTTCACTGTGTAATAATGCTGCTCTAAAAATAATTTTCTTTATTAAGAAAAATTCTCATAAAACAAATGTCATTAATTGTCTCAAGTGATATTCTATAGATCTAATAATAACTATACTCAATCAAATAATAGGAATAAGACCACGTGCGACGTTTTTTTTATGCCATTAACAACGACAACACTGATGCCTCACCACTACCTAAATTGGGTGAATTACCGCTAGGTAGCAATGTCGAATTACCAGATAGCGTTGTCCATCACTGGTGCCGTGTACTACGAGCCAATATTGGGGATCAAGGGATTTTGTTCGATGGATTTGGTGGCGAATATACAGTAGAGCTACAGGCAATCAGTAAAAAAAATACCACTGCTACTTTGCTTACACATATAGACGACGATCGTACGCCGCCTACTATCACTCAGATTGGTTTGGTAATGAGCCGCGGTGAGCGTATGGATTATGCTATCCAAAAAGCAACTGAGCTTGGAGTGACTGCCATTCAGTTGCTCAGCAGCCACCATGGCGAAGTCACATTAAAACCTGCTCAAGTTGAAAAGAAACTGGCGCACTGGCAACAAGTGGCCATCGCTGCTTGTGAACAATGCGGCCTTAATCGCCCACCTCTTATTCTTGCGCCACAATCAATCAACGAATGGCTAAGCAATACCAATTCTGATGCTAAGACTACTGAGGCTATGGCTACTGGCGTTACGAAGGCGCAAATGGCCGTCAGTTCTATCGTTTCTGTGCTTAGTCATGATTCTTACTATCAAGTATTAGCAAACGCTGCAGATCTATGTATGCAGATGAGTGTACCAGCAGCAGGACAACCTGCCATGCCTGACGCTCTATCTGATATTCTTAAACAACAGACCCCTTATATCAAACTGTTGATCGGGCCTGAAGGTGGTTTGAGTCACGATGAATGTCAGCAAGCGGAGAGTGTTGGATTTGAGCCTTGGCAAATTGGAACAAGAGTCTTGCGTACCGAAACTGCACCAGTGGTAGCGTTAGCTACTTTACACGCCTTAAGCACCTAGTAAAAACTGATAAGTATTAGTATGACTATCGTAGTTTTTATCTTTTATGCTTATAGTCAAAAATAAAGTCTGTTCTGTATCGTACACAGTAAAACGCGATGCCAACTCAATGTTAATAAATTGATAATGCAGTTCTTATTTTTATAAGCCCTTATCTTTTGTGAGCCACTATTATGAGCAATTTTGACACTATTCCAGTATCAATCAAGCAGCAGTTGATGAGTACGCTATGTGAACAGCTTGAAGACGCCATATTTGTATTAGATGATAATTTACGTTATTTATCTGTCAATCCTAGCTATGAGCTTTTGATTGGCTACAAAGAAGAGTTTTTAATCGGTCGTCCACTTGGTATATATGCTGCTGAATTTTTATCAGAAGCAGAGCAAGTAATTCTAGAAGATATCAAGAAAAACTTAAACGAACATGGTTTTTATGAACTTGATTTTTCGATGGCCAACCGTTATGGACAGAATATTGACTGTCATATTACTTATCGCAGAATTTATATAGATCAAATGGCTTATCATATTGGTATGCTGCGTGATATGTCTGCAGTTATTAAAGATCAAAAACAGGTCGCCCATTTACTCAACTATGATCAGCTCACAGGTCTCCCTAACCGCAAGGTATTTTTGAGTCAGACAAGTGACATGCTATTGGATAGTTACCAAGAGGTTGTCCTTGTACGCTTAAACATTGACCGTTATCGCAATCTTGCCAGCCTATTAGGGCCTGATGGTGCCAATGATTTAATAAAAAACTTTGCAGAAGGAGTCGAAAAGCTCAAACTGCATAATTTACGCTCCTTTTCTCACTTTGGGGGTGATGATTTTGCGCTATTATTTGAAGTTAAAGATGCCAATATGGTACGTCATCAGCTAGACACACTCATGCAAATGTGTGAGCGTCCCTTCTCTACTGACAAGAGCCATGCGACAGATGCAAATATCTATTACCATATTTCTGTGGGTGTGAGCTGTTTTCCAAAAGACGATAACGAAGTAACGGGTTTATTGACCAAAGCAGAAAAAGCATTGGACTATGTCAAGCAGCATGGAGGCGATGATATACGTTGGTACGATGAGGCCATTGAAAGCGCTACCGCTGGCAGTTTAGAGTTAGAATCTGAGCTTAGGACTGCTACCATTGAAGGTCAATTCGTTCCTTATTATCAGCCAAAGTTCTCATTAGAGACTGGTGCTATCACAGGTTTTGAAGCATTGGTACGTTGGCAACACCCTACTCGCGGATTGCTCAAGCCCGTTCATTTTATCAATGCCATTATCGCGCACAAGCTCTCCTTTGATTTGTTTTCGCAACTGGCCATTAAAATTGTCAAACAACTAGCCATTTGGCAACAGCAAGGGTTTCATCAACACGTCTGTATCAACGCTGATGCTGCTGAGTTCAGCCACCCTGACTTCTTTGATATGGTAAGCACACTACTGACCGAGAATGGCGTTGCTGCCCATCAGTTGCATATCGAAGTGACCGAGTCGTCTTTGATTCAGCGTCATGATAATGTAAAAAAACAGCTTAACTCGCTTAGAGAGCTTGGCGTACGTCTAGCGCTCGATGATTTCGGTACTGGTTATGCATCATTGAGCTACTTGCAAGAGTACCCATTTGATTTTATCAAGATCGATAAGAGCTTTATCTCCAATATTGAAACCGATCGTACCCAGCACGCGATTGTAAAAGCCATTTTAGACTTAGCAGTTGCTTTAGATATGCAAGTCGTTGCTGAAGGTATCGAAACTGAGCAGCAGCGCGATGTGTTGTTAGATATGGGTTGCAAAATTGGTCAGGGCTATTGGTTTAGCAAACCCGTGGCTGCTGATGTCGCCACTGAGATGCTGATTAAACAAAATGCTTCTGAGTAAACGCTAAGCTATTCGCTATAAGTTATTCACCATAAGCTACTATGTTCAAACTCCTAGTATGCGAGCATGTTTAATGTTTATCACGTTTATATCTGTGAAATAACTTATATGCTCGGTTCTACCAAATAGTGTTGTCATTTATACCGATGCGTTTGTCTTTATGGCGAACGCTATTTTTTTGGCTGTCGTTTTTTCATGTTAATACTAATCATATAAAGGACTATCTGTCTTAGTAACGTTAGAGTTTTCATATGCTTAATGCTGCTGTTTACTAGCGCCTAACGTCGATTGCATAACCGATGCAAGATAGGTTCATGACTTATCAGTCCTGTCACCAAACTTGTATAATCACCTATGAAAGCCTATCTTTTATAGTGAATTTGTTAGAGCACATTTAATCTCTCATTGACTCTGACAATCACCACTCTTTTCAACACTATTTTATGTAATCGATAGCATGGTTGACCTGCTTTACTGTTTATCCTTTATTTAGATTTTCAGATTGGCTAGGTAAGAATAACGCACTAGAGGATAGTGCGACCATATGCTCATTATTGGCTATGATCGGTTACATTCCAAAAAGGACAGGAAGTTATGCAATACAAAGCGCCCTTACGTGATATCCAATTCGTTATGCATGAACTACTCGATAGTGAAAGCCACTACAAAACTCTGCCTGCGTTCCAAGAAGCTGACCGCGAGCTAATGGACAGCCTATTTGAAATGGCTGCAAGCTTTGCTGAAAACGAACTGTCACCATTGAACCAAAGCGGTGATGCTGAAGGCTGTAAGTTTGATAATGGTAAGGTCACCACGCCAAAAGGCTTTAAAGAAGCTTATGACGCGTATTGTGAGCTTGGCTTCCCTGCTTTATCTGCTGAAGAAGATTTTGGCGGTCAAAACATGCCGTTCTCATTATCTACTGTCATCAATGAAATGGTTGGTACGGCTAACTGGTCATTCTCTATGTACCCTGGCCTATCACATGGTGCTATTCAAACCATCGAGCATCATGGTACTGACGAGCAAAAACAAACCTATTTAGAAAAAATGGTCACTGGCGAATGGTCAGGCACCATGTGTCTTACTGAAGCGCATGCGGGTTCTGACTTGGGTATTATCCGTACCAAAGCTGAGCCTAAAGAAGATGGTAGCTATAGCATCACGGGTCAAAAGATTTTCATCTCTGCAGGTGAGCATGACCTAACCGGTAACATTATCCACATTGTATTGGCTCGTCTACCAGGCGCACCTGCTGGCACCAAAGGTATCTCACTATTTATCGTTCCTAAAATGACGGTCAACGCAGATGGTAGCGTTGGCGAAAGCAACAATGTCGTTTGTGGCTCTATCGAACATAAAATGGGTATCAAAGCCTCTGCAACTTGTGTCATGAACTTCGATGGCGCAACGGGTTACTTGATTGGACCTGAAAACCGTGGCCTACAGTGTATGTTCACCTTTATGAACGTGGCACGTATCGGTACTGCTGTGCAAGGTTTGACTGCAGCAGAGTATGCGTTCCAAGGTTCATTGACTTATGCAAAAGACCGCTTAGCGATGCGTTCACTATCAGGTACGAAAGCACCAGAGAAAGCGGCTGACCCTATCATCGTACATCCAGCGGTTCGTAACATGCTATTGACTGAAAAAGCCTTTGCTGAAGGTGGTCGTGCGCTAGTGTATTATCTCTCACACTTTGCAGATACCGTCGCAAAAGGCGAAGGCAAAGAGTTGAAGTTTGCTGACCAAATGTTGTCACTACTGACACCAATTGCTAAAGCGTTCTTGACTGAAACAGGTCTGGAAGCTGCCAACCATGGTATTCAGGTTTATGGTGGTCATGGTTTCGTTAGTGAATGGGGTATGGAGCAGAACGTACGTGATACGCGCATTTCTTGCTTATACGAAGGTACCACAGAGATTCAAGCACTTGACTTGTTAGGCCGTAAAGTCCTAGGTTCACAAGGTAAGCTACTTGCGAACTTTGTAAACGTTATCCAAGAATTCTGTGAAGAAAACAAAGAAAATGACGAGATGGGTCAGTTCATTCGCCCACTTGCCAAGCATCTTAAAGAATGGGGCGATTTGACTGCACGCATCGGCATGCAAGCAACTGAAACGCCAGATGCTGTCGGCGGCGCTGCAGTAGACTATATGTATTTCAGCGGTTATGTCACCCTAGCTTACTTATGGGCGCGTATGGCACTGGTTGCTCAGACTGCTATCGCAAACGGTACTGGCGAAAAAACATTCTATGATGCTAAAGTTAAAACAGCTCAGTTCTACTTTGCTAAGCTATTGCCACGTACTACTACGCACGTACAACGTATCAGCACTGGTGTAGAGCCATACATGAGCATGGACGTTGATCAGTTTGCCTTTTAATTAAAGCGCTAAATTTCGCAATAGTATAATCTTGAGCGGCAATATACTTCGGTGTGTTGCCGCTTTATTTTGCGCGTGCTTATGATAACTATCAACATAGTTTTGACTATAGCAACTGTCTATAAGTACCGACCTGTCTATCTTCTCACATTGTAGCTATCAGTGAGGTGTCTATAAGCACTTCAATAGCTGCTGCTAACTTTTGGTGTACGCACAATTCACGAAGAAATACACTCGCTCACAAGCTTATTTGTTAAACTTTGATTATTAATCGCTAAGGTTATACCAAAAGAACAGTTGATAATCTTAACAACTTCAATTTTAATTATTTGAACCAAAGGAATGTTTATGGCTGTTTATAATGCCCCTCTTAATGACATGCGCTTTATCTTAAATGACGTATTCAAAGCGCCAGAGTTTTGGCAAAACAACGAAAACTTGGCTCATGTCGACATGGAAACTGTCGATATGATTTTAGAAGAAATGGGAAAACTGTCAAAAAACACTCTACTTCCTATTAACCGTAGCGGTGATGAAGAAGGCGCAACTTTTGAAGGTGATGGCGTCGTCACGACTCCGACAGGATTCAAAGAAGCCTATAAGCAATATGCTGAGTCAGGCTGGGTTGGTTTAAGCGGTAATGCTGAATACGGCGGTCAAGGCTTCCCTAAAATGGTTACCATGCTTACTGAAGAGATGGTTTTCACTGCCAACCAATCATTTGCCCTATATCCAAACCTAACAGTTGGTGCGACGCTTTGTTTAAATGCGGCTGGCTCTGAAGAGCAAAAGCAAACTTATCTAGAAAAAATGTACAACGGCGAATGGGCGGGCACTATGTGCTTGACAGAGCCGCATGCTGGTACTGATTTGGGTATTATCAAAACCAAAGCCGTGCCTAATGATGATGGTAGCTATGATATCTCTGGTACCAAAATCTTTATCACTGGTGGTGAGCATGACCTTACTGACAACATCATTCATTTGGTATTGGCAAAAACACCTAATGCACCAGAAGGCTCAAAAGGCATTTCACTATTTGTCGTACCGAAATTCTTGGTCAATGCAGATGGTAGTTTAGGCGAGCGCAATACGTTAGCGGTAGGCTCTATCGAACACAAAATGGGTATCAAAGCCTCTGCGACTTGTGTCATGAACTTTGATAATGCTAAAGGCTGGATGGTTGGCGCGGAAAACACTGGTCTATCATCAATGTTCATCATGATGAACTACGAGCGTGTCACTATGGGCTTGCAAGGCCTTGGTGGCTCTGAGCTTGCTTATCAAAATGCGGCTCTATATGCCAATGACCGCGGTCAAGGCCGTAGCGATACCCAGCTACAAAGTCCAGAAAAACCTGCTGACGCTATTATCCATCATGCTGACGTCCGTCGTATGCTATTGAACGCCAAAGTAAACACTGAAGCGTCGCGCTGTTTTGCGATGTACGTTGCCAAAAACCTTGATGAAGAGAAGTTTAGTACCGATCCTGAGTCAGCCAAAGCGGCTGCAGCTCGTGTTGCCCTACTGACACCAGTTGCTAAAGCGTTCCTGACTGATAAAGCACTGGAAGCCACTGTTGATTGTCAGCAAGTATTTGGTGGTCATGGCTATATCCGCGAATGGGGTATGGAGCAGATCGTTCGTGATACCCGTATTGCGCAGATTTATGAAGGCACCAACGGTATTCAAGCGCTTGACTTGTTAGGTCGTAAAGTTGCTCGTAACAACGGCAAGTACGTCACTCACTTCTTGGGCGAGATTCGTGACTTTGTTAACAACATGCAAGCAGACCACGCTATCAAACAAGCTACGTTAAATGCAGCAGATACCATTGAAGAGCTAACCACCACTGTGCTTAACAACATCGGTGAACGCAAAAACGAAATCAATGGCTGTGCTGTTGACTACATGCATGCGTTTGGCTACCTTGCTTACTCATACATGTTTGCGTTGATGGTAGAAGCCGCTAATGGCAAAGAAGGCGAATTTTATACCAATAAAGCCAAGCTTGCAGATTACTTTGTCGGTCGTGTCTTACCGCGTATCGATGCGCATGCACAAATGGTCAAAGCTGGTAGCGACCCAATGATGAACTTTGATCTTGCTTATTTCGACGTTCCTGCAAGCTAAGCTCATGGCAAAGCTAACCTAAAATATCTTGATTAAAAGGACAGTCGTGTTACTGTCCTTTTTTTTGTCAAAATAACTGCTAACAAAATAATTCAATATCAATAGGCAGTTCCGATTAAAATAACGCAAGACAAGATGTCGCTCGACTACAATTGAATGATTGGCAAACATTACTCAACCACTTATACCGACTTAAATAATAAAAACGATTGAAACAACCATGATAAAGGGTGCGACGTGTCAGAATTAAAACGCATTTTACAACAGATTACCGCCTTGAGCGACGTGCCAGACCCTGCGGTACTCAAACGCTTGATTGATGAGCTACGAGTCAGTGATAAAGAACCTGCATTGGCCAACGAAAAAATTCAATCCCTTATTGATATCATACATCAGCATCCAGAATATGGTGATGGTCTGTCTAGTTTTGTACTAAAACTGATTATCCAATATCGACAAATCGCGCTGTATACCGACACTGGTATCATGTCCGATCAAGGGTTCTTCAACAGTTTACGCCGTTTGATTGGCCATCGGTTTTTACCATTATTACCACAAGATGACTCTGTCGTTGAACTGGTGGGCTACTTATTTAATAAACGCTCTGATGAACGCTGGCTTGCCAATATTGAAAAGGAAAAATGGGACAAACTGGTTGAGCTGGTGCGCGTAGAAGAGAAACATTTAAATCTAGTCGCTACCGCAAAAAACAGTATTTTAAACGCTATTATTATTTTGTCTTATCGCATCAGCGGTATCGGCTTGCATCCTGATTTGATGGAGTCCTATCCACAAATACTGAACTACTCAGCATCTTTTGTTGCACAAAATCAAGAAGCCGTACTCTTCGTCAATCAATATCGTCAAGCACATGAGCTTGATACCTTGACAGATATCACGCCCGAGCAAGCAGTCGACCCTGCACCCCTATTGGTTATGCTTGAACAGTGCGAAGATATCGTCGCTACCGTACGCAAGCGGATTTATAAAACTGGTATCTCTATCCGTTTGACTAATATGATGCTGCGTTTAGATCAAAGTTTGCAGCGTATGCGGATTTTGACTGAGTTGGTCACAGATGATAATCAAAAGCGAGATCGTGCTGTTATCGAACTGATACAGGCGCTCATCACTACGGCCAATCAGCGCTATAGTATTGGTTATTTGATTGATAACAATACCAAACTGCTCTCTCGCAAAGTCACAGAAAATGCCAGTCGCGTCGGTGAGCATTATATTAGTACCGACAAAGCTGGCTATCAAAAGATGCTCAAAAAAGCCTCTATTGGTGGCTTTATCATTGCATTTATGGCAACCATAAAAATACTAGCGTATCACTTAGCGCTCGCACCCATGGGTCGCGCGTTCATCAACAGTATGATTTATGGTTTGGGCTTCGTATTTATTCATGTTATCCGTGGCACAGTAGCGACCAAGCAGCCAGCCATGACCGCTGCTGCAATCGCTTCTACCATATCTGAAGGCTCTGGTAAAAAATCACATCAATTGACCAAGCTATCAGAATTGGTCGTCGATATCTTGCGTACCCAGTTTGTCGCTATTATGGGTAACGTTATGCTAGCCGTACCCGTCGCTTTGATTATCTCTTTTGCTTGGTTGCAATATACTGGTGCGCCAATGATCGATACCGAAAAAGCAGGACACTTGCTACATGATCTCGACCCGTTCCACTCATTAGCACTGCCCCATGCTGCTATTGCGGGGGTTTACCTGTTCTTATCTGGTTTGATTGCCGGCTACTACGATAACTTGGCAGTTTATAACAACGTAGGCGCGCGTATACAACGTCACAAATTATTAAAATACATATTGCCTAGTTCATGGCTTCAGCGTTTAGGCGGCTTTATAGAGGCCAACTTGGGCGCTATCATGGGTAACTTCTTATTCGGGGTGTTCTTAGGTAGTACCGCGACTATCGGCTATATCTTCGGCTTACCAATTGATATTCGTCACATTGCCTTTGCTTCAGCAAACTTGGCACACGGACTATTCAATATATCTGCTGATGACATCAGCTGGAGCCTCATCCTAATTTCTATACTTGGCGTGGCACTTATTGGTCTGGTCAACTTGATCGTTAGCTTTTCGTTGGCACTGTTTGTCGCCCTACGTTCTAAAGAAGTTCGCTTTTTTGAATGGAGTCGCCTCACAAAACTGGTATTTGGCCATATTATTAGTCATCCATCTGATTTTTTCTGGCCACGTGATAAGCCTATGAAATATGCGCGTATCGATAGTCAGGGTCACATGATATTTGATGATACCTCCGCACAAAAAAATGGCAAATCCATACCGAGTAATTATGTGGTAAGGCGTTTGTCTGATGTCAGAATCCTGCCTGAATCTAAACATGCTGATGCTCAACATTCCCAGACAAACACCGACATCAACTATGAAAAGCAGCCAACAGATGAGCATACGCAGCCGTATAGCTCTCCTGAAAAGGTAATGGATTTGGACGATGGTTTAGTCGATGACGAGCTAAACAGCGTTCCTTATACCGATGACATCCAATACGATAAGGTCACCAAAACGATAAGTGCGGTTGATAGCGACGTTGTTAGTGATGATCCACACCATACTGACTCTGATGACAAGCAGACTGGTGACGCAAAAACACCTTTACCAAAACCTAAAAAACCACCAAAGCTACCTAGTTAAATAGGTAGTTGCGGTGGGTTTTTGCTCGATCGACTGTTGTTACTAAAATTATTTGTCATAACGTCTGTTATCAGAGTATGTTCGATGCGCTATAAAGGTAGCGAAGCATTGGCTATATAATTAGCATTCTTTTTTCTATCATCCTAAATTGTACGAAATTAATTGACCACAGACTTTGATCATAGGAAAGAAAATGTCGTTCTTTTATCCTAAAGATGTAGATTTTATGGAGATGTTTGGATGCGAGAGTCATATAGATAATGATGGTTTGCTAGAATCCACATTCATTGATACACAAAATAAAAAAATGGTT
>NZ_PJAT01000029.1 GCF_002836715.1 Psychrobacter sp. 4Dc | reverse complement strand
CTCGTTACCATTGCCTTCAACATACTGAGAAACCCTAATATTACTCATCACTTTAATAGGTCTAGAAATATTGCTTCGATTTGAGGACATCTTTCCTTCAAAGGTATACATACCCCAAATATATAAATCTCCATTATCCGTATTGGCAGAGTATGAATTCATTTTTACCACTTTACTAAGTCCATCAACCTTTTTAGGCTTGAGGCTATTTTGAAGCGTTCCTTGAGCTGTCCATCCACCACTACCATCGCCCCAACTCCATAAAGAACCATCTTCTAGCAGTGCAAAATTTCCGAACCCATATGAGAAATCAACTACTTTTCTAGGAACATTTACCTTCTCAAGTCCAAATAGATCTTTTTTGTGTTTGAAATTTTGATACCCTGAATTATCTTCAAACCGTCCTAAATCTTTTGGATAAAAACCTGTCGTATACATTTCACCTTTGTCATTAAGTGCGAAAATCGTACTAATGCTACCTTGTACTTTCACTATGTTCATATCATTGAACATAGTGATTTTACATATCCTAAACTCGTTACATTCGCTAGGATAATCATTACATTCGCTAGGATAATCATTCTTATTTCCTAAAATATAAACGCTTCCATCTTGTGTTAAAAATATCGAAGCAAACTCACTAGCATCTATGTCTACAACATTCTCAATTCCTTGAATCTGTCGTAACTCTTCAATAAATGTATCATCATCACTAGGATCTATCTTTCCATGATAGTTACTACCCCAACCCCATACTGTGCCATCCTCTTTAAGTAGTAGCATATGACCAGCACCTGATACGGCTACCGCATCATTCACGCCCTCGACTTGCCTAGGCGTTGGGTCTTGTCCTGTCTTAGTCTCGCGCAGTAGACTATCTGTACCCCATGTCCAAAGCGTACCATCGTCCTTGACTCCTGCGCTCCATGAGTTGGTC
>NZ_PJAT01000028.1 GCF_002836715.1 Psychrobacter sp. 4Dc | reverse complement strand
CTCCACCGTTACATTCTTTTAATTCAGCATCAAAGCTCTTGCATACCTCAGTGACACACTCACTGAAATAATTATGATGCAGCTCACCTAAAACTTTTTTTCGGTACTTAGTAATAAAAACCAAATGAACGTGGAGATTAAAGGCAGCATGGCGGTTTTTATATATCTCACTCATTGTAATAAAAACTCTTAAATGCTAGTATTATAAGCATAATATCAAACACACACTCATTAATAAAGAACGCATTTATGAAAATCAACAAAGCGTATAAATTTAGGCTTGAGCCTAATGCAGAGCAGGAGATTGTTCTAAATAATCTTGTCGGCTCTGCACGTTTTGTTTGGAATCAAATGCTAGCGATCTCATTTGAGATGTTTGCTAAAGATGAGTTCATCAATGCCACGAACCTTGTTAATAAAATCATGGATCTAAAGAGCAACCCTGATTTCGAGTTCTTAAAAACCAGCTCAAACGCTGTATCTTTACAACAAAAAGTACGTGATCTGGCGTCGGCTTGGTCGCGTTTCTTTGATCCTAAAGTACATGCCAGATTGAAAGAAAATAAAAAGAAACCTCGCAAACCCAAGTTCTTTAAACTGGCTGATGGCACAGAAATCCAGCTACGCCCGTTGATGCCAAAATTTAAGCGCAAATCAGATGGGCGTGACTCAATTCGCTTGGTTCAGTTTGACAAATACTGCCGTGTTGAGGGCAATCGAGTAAAACTACCGAATGGCGTGGGCTTGGTGAAGTTTAGAAAATCGCAAGACATCATCGGCACGGTTAAAAATGTCACCATTAGCAAGAAATCGGGGCACTGGTATGTGTCGTTTGGCACAGAGCGCGAACTGGATGAGAACCCACGCCATCCTGCCACAAGCGCCATTGGCTTGGACGTGGGCATCAGCAAACTACTCACCACCTCAAACGGTGAATATATTAAACCCAAAAACAGCTTTAAAGCCAATCAACTCAAACTTGCCAAGCTGCAACGAGGGCTAGCAAAGAAAGTAAAATTCAGTGAGAACTGGAAAAAGCAAAACCGCAAGATTCAAAAACTCCACAGCCACATTGCCAATATCAGACATGACTACTTGCATAAAATCACCACCAGCATCAGCAAAAGCCACGCCATGAT
>NZ_PJAT01000027.1 GCF_002836715.1 Psychrobacter sp. 4Dc | reverse complement strand
CTCAAGCAAGCCAATGAGATTATACGTAAGGCTGCCGCTTTTTTCGCCCAGGCGGGGACGGGCCGTCCACCCAGATAATGGTTCAGTTTATTGATGACTATAGAGGTAGTTATGGGGTCGAGCTGATCTGTAGAGTACTACCGATTGCCCCATCAACCTACTACCGTACTAAAGACTTGGAGTGCTGCCCTGAAAGGCGTTCACTGCGCAGTCAGCATGACGACTACTATCTCAGCGAGATTAAACGCATCTGGCAGGACAGTAAATGCCGTTACGGTGTTCGTAAAGTCTGGCAGCAGATGAAGGCAGATGATATTCATGTGGCTCGTTGTACGGTAGAGCGTTTAATGAAGCAGTATGGTATGCAAGGCATCTGGCGCGGTAAGGGCAAGATTACCACCAGCAGCCGTGACGACCAAGAGCGTACTGTTGACTTGGTCAATCGTAACTTTAATGCCCATCGTCCTAATCAGCTGTGGGTTGCAGATTTTACTTATATCAAGACATTGAGCGGCTGGGTCTATACCGCTTTTATCATCGATGTATTTGCTCGCGCTATTCTCGGCTGGAAAGTATCAAAGCGTATGAACACTGATATGGTAATGGCAGCATTAAATCAAGCAATAGCAGACAGAAACAATCCCAAAGACGTGATTCATCATAGTGATCGAGGGGTTCAGTACTTATCTATTCGCTATACCGATAAGATGACGGACTCTGGCGTGATTGCTTCTGTTGGTACAACAGGCGATTCATACGATAATGCACTGGCTGAAACGGTCAATGGACTCTATAAATCTGAGGTAATTGACTATTTAAAGCAGAACTGGACTGGTGTGAACGATGTTGAACTGGCAACCCTTGAGTGGGTGGATTGGTTTAATAAAACCCGTTTACATGGCACGATTGGATATGTGTCACCCTTTGAGTTTGAAAAGCGGTATTATGATAATTTAATCCTGTCAGGCGGTAACCCTCCCAAACTTAAGACACCTAATAAATAGAATTAAGCTGCCTGATTGAGTTTCTGTATCGGTGTAAAACCGCCATTGCCCATGTTTGGGCGCTTATGATTATAATGGTATAACCAGTTTTCTGCTTGTGCGCGTACCTGCTCTAGATTATCAAACAGCTCCTGATTTAACCAATCATATCTCATGGTTCTA
>NZ_PJAT01000141.1 GCF_002836715.1 Psychrobacter sp. 4Dc | reverse complement strand
CCAAAAAAAGAGGAAATACCCATGGCAAAGGCCAAGTTTGAACGTAACAAGCCACACGTCAACGTCGGTACAATCGGACACGTTGACCATGGTAAAACAACCCTTACCGCTGCAATCGCAACCGTAGCTGCAATCACCTCTGGTGGCGAAGCCAAAGACTACGCGTCTATTGACTCAGCACCAGAAGAAAAAGCACGTGGTATCACAATCAACACCTCACACGTAGAATATGACACAGACAGCCGTCACTACGCACACGTAGATTGCCCAGGTCACGCCGATTATGTTAAAAACATGATCACTGGTGCGGCACAGATGGACGGCGCAATCCTAGTAGTATCTGCAACTGACGGCCCAATGCCACAGACTCGTGAGCACATCTTGCTTTCACGTCAGGTTGGCGTACCGTACATCATCGTATTCATGAACAAATGTGACATGGTTGATGACGAAGAATTGTTAGAACTAGTAGAAATGGAAGTTCGTGAATTATTGAACGACTATGACTTCCCAGGCGATGACACTCCTATCGTTAAAGGTTCTGCTACTGAAGCCCTAAAAGGCTCACAAGAAAAATACGGCCAACCAGCTGTTGTAGAACTACTAAACGTACTAGACACCTACATCCCAGAGCCAGAGCGTGACATCGACAAAGCATTCCTAATGCCAATCGAAGACGTATTCTCAATCTCAGGTCGTGGTACCGTAGTAACAGGCCGTGTTGAATCTGGTATCGTTAAAGTTGGCGACGAGATCGAAATCGTTGGTATCCGTGACACTCAAAAAACCACCTGTACTGGTGTAGAGATGTTCCGTAAACTGCTTGACGAAGGTCGTGCAGGCGAAAACTGTGGCGTACTACTACGTGGTACTAAGCGTGAAGACGTACAACGTGGCCAAGTACTAGCTAAGCCAGGTTCAATCACTCCTCACACCAAGTTTGACGCTGAAGTATATGTATTGTCAAAAGAAGAGGGTGGTCGTCACACACCATTCCTAAACGGCTATCGTCCACAGTTCTACTTCCGTACTACTGACGTAACTGGCGCAATCCAATTACAAGACGGTACTGAAATGGTAATGCCTGGTGATAACGTTGAGATGGGCGTAGAGCTTATCCACCCAATCGCTATGGACAAAGGTCTTCGCTTCGCAATTCGTGAAGGCGGCCGTACTGTAGGCGCTGGTGTTGTTGCTAACGTATTGAACTAAGACTTAAGTCTCAG
>NZ_PJAT01000140.1 GCF_002836715.1 Psychrobacter sp. 4Dc | reverse complement strand
ATTTGCACCAGTGGTAGAATATGCTGCTGTTAATATTGTGTTCAAAGTAATCAAGCGCAAATAGCATTTTTTCATAGAGAGCTCCGATGACATTCGTACGTCTCGAAGCTTGCCAGTTGTAGCTATCGATACAGGGTTTACCAATCGGTGCATAGCCATGAGAACGAATGGTTTCAGCCTCAAAGCCGCTTTCATCCATATAGACAATGGGATAGCCTTGTTGAGTAAAGCGATCAAGCCTACTCTGGAATATCGCTCTTTTTATCGGACACGCTTTTGGATGTTCCAAGGTCTTTTTTTTGACTGATACCAAGACGCTTTAAAGCATTAAAGATGCCCGTTTTACTACAGTTCAAGCGACGAGCTCTTTCATAGTTATAATCATCTGGGTATCTTTTTACGTCTTCAATCAATGCGTCATCAGGTATTTTAGTCGGTGCTTTATTTCTGGTTGTTTTAGGCGCTAATTTCTTCTGCCAGCTGTGAATGGTGCTGGTGCTAAGTCCATAAAATAGCGCAGCTTCTCGTATGGTCATACCATCAGTGATGCTAGAAAGTACCTGTTTGCGATAGTCTATTGAATAAGTCATCGTTTATTTCATTAAATGCAATTGTTAATAGGGTTGTATCGGTTTTATTTGGATTAGACTATATTTACGCTGTGCAGTTATATTTTTCGATAAAAAATTTCTGCTAGTGACTATTGGACTGGACCTTCATTGTTATGTGGCACTTAATAGCGACTCATACTATTTATGCTTTTCGTTATTTTAGGGCTTACTGATACTACTTTTAGGTTATCGGATATATATTTCAGTGTGTAGTAGAAAAAAGACATTTTTCTACTACACATTCTAGCCTTCTTTTTTTTGGGGTTACCTACTTACTACGATATTTTCTAAAGAAATGAAAACAATGTTGTTTGTCAAAAATTCAAATAATAGACTCATATCTAACCCCTTTGACTAACGCAAAAGGGGCTCTTTTTCGTCTGTAGATTGGTGTGGGAAAGCTACTAGTAATTGAGTTCATGAACTCTCCATATGATAGTCAAATAAAACTCTTATACGAAAAATTTGTCTAGAAAATATATAAAATAACAGATCATGATACATGTTTCTTGTCGAATATAAATACGTTGTGATGAATTGCTTCATTAGTCTTTTGAATATTAAATGTTTTCTTATCTTCAGGTAATCGTAGTACCTTTGGTAGTCGTGCTATTGCCATCTTTTCATTAGCAATGGCATAGTGACGA
>NZ_PJAT01000139.1 GCF_002836715.1 Psychrobacter sp. 4Dc | reverse complement strand
TAGTGGCATAATAAAATTGGACAGCTTCTAAGAGGTTATAATAACCCAAAGAAGGAAACTAGTATGACCAACAATCGCAATCAATATACCCGAGAATTCAAGCTTGAAGCCATCAGCTTAGTGACTGAGCATAAGCGTAAAATACCTGATGTAGCAAGCTCACTTGGCATTGGCAAATCCACCCTGCAGAAATGGCTGAGTCAGTATCGACAAGAAACGAATGGCCAAGCACCTAAAGTCGGCAACGCTTTAACGGATGAACAACGCGAGCTACAAGAATTGCGTAAGCAGGTTAAGCGACTCACTATGGAGCGCGACATATTAAAAAAGGCTTCTGCTCTGCTGGCCTTGGACAGCCTGAACGGCTATCGCTGATAAGCAAGCTTGCAGAGCAAGACAAAAGCGTCAGTAAACGCCGACTATGTGACTTATTTGGCATCATTAAAAGCAGCTACTACTATGGCACACAGACTAAGCCTATCGATATTGAACGTGTCAAACTCAAAGCCTTGATACGTCAAATATTCAATGACTCCAAACAATCAGCTGGAGCTCGCACCATTGTCGCCATCCTGTGGAATGAGCACAGTATTAGGCTAACGCGTTACTTAGCTGCCAAGATTATGAAGCAAATGAAACTGGTCAGTTGCCAGCTCAAGACCCACAAATACAAGCACGCTGATCAGGAACATAAAACCCATGACAACCTTTTAAAACGCAGATTTAGCCCAACGGCGCCCAACCAAGTCTGGACGGGCGATGTCACTTATATTCGCATTAAAGGCGGCTGGTGTTACCTAGCCGTTGTTTTAGACCTGTACGCCCGTCGTGTGGTGGGCTTTAGTGTCTCAGACTCACCCGATAGTATTCTGACAGGTAACGCTCTGAAAATGGCGTATCAGACGAGACTCAAACCAAGTGGTGTGTTATTTCACTCAGATCAGGGCACGCATTACACCAGTAAGAAATTTGCTGAATCAATCGATGATTGCGACGGTATGACACAGAGTATGAGCCGTCGTGGAAATTGTTGGGATAACGCCCCAACTGAGCGCTTCTTTAGAAGCTTCAAAACAGAGTGGATGCCAAAGGGCGGTTATGAGAATATCGCTGAGGCTAAAAGTGCCATTAGTGATTATATCTGGGGCTACTATCAAACCGTGAGACCGCACACTTTCAACAATTATTTAACACCAGCTGAAACAGAAAGACGTTACTTTAATCAAAACCTCTTATCAGGTGTCCTAAATTAGTTGACCACTACA
>NZ_PJAT01000138.1 GCF_002836715.1 Psychrobacter sp. 4Dc | reverse complement strand
TCGAAATAAAATTAGTTAACGCACTTTTTTAACCAACCTGTCTAAAAAACCCTGGTGAACTAATAAATCCTCTCTATTTTTAAATTTTAAGTTTCTTCTATCAGCTAACTTTTGCAGCTGTCCCAAATGATACAAAATATTGACAATAAATATTTTGGCTTTCATTTTTATCTTTATTTTAAGTAGGTATTCTTTTAAGTTATATTTTTTATATATTTTTAACAAATCATTATATGACTCTATCATTTTTCTTTTATTTATATTACCTTCTTCTCTGTAATATAATAAAAGCTCAGGTAATACTGCCATTTTGAAATCACTTTTACTTATAGCTCTAGTCCAAAGCTCAAAATCTTCTGCTCTGGGGTATTCTTCAGAATATCTATTTCTCTCAAACCAAGACCTACGGCCCATCACAGAAGGATGCACAATAGGATAGCTAGTTCTTATACTAGAGAAGTCATCGTACAAAGAACCTACTTTTCTATAGCCTTTAACTTTATTATTATTATCAATAGATACCAGCCCCGTAGATACTAAGTCGTA
Source organism: Psychrobacter sp. 4Dc (assembly GCF_002836715.1). GTDB lineage: Bacteria > Pseudomonadota > Gammaproteobacteria > Pseudomonadales > Moraxellaceae > Psychrobacter. The sequence goes on along the minus strand of NZ_PJAT01000138.1, from coordinate 722 downwards.
GCACTTGTTAGTTTCTAAAAAACTCAGTTGTTTTTCGAGCCTTTCGGGATGCATGATATCATCAGCATCCATACGGGCAATATATTTATACTTAGACTCATCAATAAGCTGGTTTAGTCGAGCAGGCAGCTTTTTATTTAGACCATCTGATATAACTCTAACTCTACTATCGATACTTACAAAATACTGCGCAATTTCTAAAGATGAATCGCTCGATCCATCATTAATCAAAATAAGCTCCCAATCTTGATGACTTTGGTTAATCACTGATTGTATAGCGAATGTCAGATAATCCTCATTATTATAAAAGGGTATTCCAATACTGACAAATCTATTAGCTTTAGACATAAAACCCTAGTCCTATAAAAGTAGAAATTAAAAATATTACCCAATGAATTTTAATACCTGATTTTATATTTTTAGAAGAAAAAACTGGAATAAAAAATAATGGGATAAAAAACCAAGAGAACAAACCCCATCTATCCGAAAAAGGAAGTTGAAAAGCCATAAAGAAAATACTACTTGCAAGTATATAGTACTTTATCAAAAGATAATAATGAAACGCCCATTTAGGATCTAATATTTTTTTTCTTATGATCAGCGCAACTATTAAAAATATGGTATTAAATAAAACAAATTGCAATTTAAAACCAACATCATAACCAAAATCATCACCACTTAAATAACCAGATCGTTTCTCATCGCTACCTATCAAGTCGACT
>NZ_PJAT01000137.1 GCF_002836715.1 Psychrobacter sp. 4Dc | reverse complement strand
TTTTACTTGAGTCAGGCAGCCATGCCTGACAGGGTTAAATTGTCATAATACCGCTTTTCAAACTCAAAAGGCGACACATAACCAATCGTGCTGTGCAAACGTGTTTTGTTGAACCAATCGACCCACTCTAAAGTAGCCAGTTCAACATCATTCACGCCTTGCCACTGCTGTTTTAAATAATCAATCACTTCCGTTTTATAAAGCCCGTTAACCGTTTCAGCTAACGCATTATCGTATGAATCGCCTGTTGTGCCAACAGAGGCAATGACGCCAGAATCAGCCATCTTATCAGTATAACGAATGGATAAATACTGAACCCCTCGATCACTATGATGAATCACAGCTTTAGGATTATTCCTATCTGTTATTGCCTGATTTAACGCCGCCATCACCATATCGGTATTCATACGATTAGAGACTTTCCAGCCCACAATAGCGCGGGCAAACACATCAATGATAAAAGCGGTATAGACCCAGCCGCTCATGGTCTTGATATAAGTGAAGTCCGCCACCCACAGCTGGTTAGGACGCTGGGCGTTAAAGTTACGATTAACCAAATCATCAGCGCGCTTCTGGTCATCACGGCTATTAGTCGTAATCTTACCTTTGCCACGCCAAACCCCTTGCAGCTCATATTGCTTCATTAAACGCTCTACAGTACACCGAGCAACCTGTAGCCCGTCCGCTTTCATCTGTTGCCAGACCTTACGAGCGCCATAGCGGCATTTGCTGTCCTGCCAGATGCGTTTAATCTCGCTAATATAATAGTCGTCATGCTGACTGCGTAGTGAGCGCTTGTCAGGGCACTCTTCTAAGTCTTTAGCACGGTGATAGGTTGACGGGGCAATCGGTAGTACTCTACAAATCAGCTCGATCCCATATTCTTGCTTGTTAACATCAATAAAATCGACCATTATTTCGGTGGGCGGTCGAGCTCCGCCTGGGCGAAAAAAGCGGCAGCCTTACGTATAATCTCGTTGGCTTGCTTGAGTTCTCTATTCTCGCGCTCGAGATCCTTAATACGCTGCTCTTGACTTTGAGCTTGCACATTTGCAGGAATGGTTTGATCGATGTGCTTTTTATGCCACGAGCGTAGAGTTTCAGGTGTGCAGCCAATCTTAGGGGCAATGGCTTGAATCGCTGACCAGGTGGAGGGATAGTCATTTGCTGATTCAATGAGCATGCGAACGGCGCGTTCTTTAATCTCAGGAGTGTAGTTTCGTGTTTTCATTGTCGTATTCTCTCAGAATGTTGAGTCTCCGACAATCCCGGGGCGGTTCA
>NZ_PJAT01000136.1 GCF_002836715.1 Psychrobacter sp. 4Dc | reverse complement strand
GAGCCTTTCCCAAACTTTGTGTAACTGCTTATAATCCACTAACTGGAGAATAAGCAATGACTACTCAACCCGACATCAAGAAACTGGCCCAGCAGATGGCTGGTAGCATGAAAAGCTTCGATGACATTAAAGACTTCCAAAAGCAGCTCATGCAATCCTTTATCGACACTGCCCTTGAAGCTGAGATGGAAGATCATCTCGGCTATCCCAAGCATGAAAAGGCGGATAAGCCTAACAAGCGCAACGGGCACACTAAAAAGACCGTCCGCAGTGACACAGGCGATCTTGAGATATCTACCCCAAGAGACCGTGATGGTGACTTTGAACCTACACTTGTGCGCAAGCATCAAACCCGTATCTCAGGGCTTGATGATAAAATCATATTTCTTTACGCCAAGGGCCAAACCACCACCGAGATTGTAGAGAGCATTAAAGAGCTCTACGATGTCGATATCTCAAGTAGCTTGGTTTCAAGAGTCACTGACAACATCTTAGAGGACATCACTGCATGGCAGAACCGGCCATTGAGCAATGTTTATCCTATCGTCTATCTAGACTGCATTGTCGTCAAAGTACGTCAAGACAAGCAGATCATCAACAAGGCTATTTATCTGGCTCTAGGCGTGGGACTTGATGGTAAGAAAGAGCTACTTGGTATGTGGCTGTCAGAAAATGAGGGCGCTAAGTTCTGGCTAGGTGTTCTTACCGAGCTTCAAAACCGTGGCGTACAAGATATCCTCATTGCCTGTGTCGACGGCTTAAAGGGCTTCCCTGATGCCATTAACACTGTTTATCCAAATGCTCAGGTTCAGCTGTGTATCGTACACATGGTGCGTTATTCAATGAAGTTCGTACCGTGGACGGATAAAAAGGCCGTAGCGGCTGATTTAAAGGCAATTTATGGTGCGGATACGCTTGAGATAGCAGAGGCCAATCTTGAGCACTTTGATGAAGTGTGGGGCGATAAATACCCGCACGTGGTCAAGTCTTGGCGCAATAACTGGGAAGGCTTAACGGTGTTCTTTAATTACCCGAAAGACATCAGAAAAGTCATCTATACCACCAATGCTATTGAGTCGCTAAACAGTGTGATTCGTACGGCAGTGAATAAGCGTAAGGTGTTCCCCTCTGATCAGGCAGCGTTTAAGGTAGTCTATCTAGCAACCCAGCAGGCGTCTAAAAAGTGGTCGATGCCGATTCGTAACTGGACGTCTGCTCTTAATCGCTTTATGATTATGTTTGATGATCGTATTAGCAGGCATTTAATCTAAATGGCAGTTACACAGAATCTGGGATGGTCTC
>NZ_PJAT01000135.1 GCF_002836715.1 Psychrobacter sp. 4Dc | reverse complement strand
TAGAAAGGAAGCAACGCCATTAGTTTTAATTGAAAGCCAAGCTTACGGTTTACCTGCCATCGTATTTGACCATTTGCCAGGAGTTTTAGAATTAATAGATAATTCGGCTTTAGTAGCTAGTTTTAAGAACAAAGAAAGTTCTTTCTCAGAAGCAATGATGCATATAGAAAATGACGACATTCTTTATGAGAAGTTACATCATAACGCATTAGAAAATAGTAAGAATTATAGTTTAGATAACTTCAAAAAAAACTGGCTTGAGATTCTAGTATGAAAAGAGTATTGCATATCGTAGGAAAAATGGATCGTGCTGGTGCAGAGACCATGCTGATGAATCTCTATCGTCATATAGATCGAGATAAAATTCAATTTGATTTTATTACCTTCACTAATGAAGCTGGAGACTATGATGCTGAGATTATAGAGCTAGGTGGTAGAATTATTCCCGTTATAGCTAATAACCCTGTTGAGCGCATGTTAAAGCTTCAGAGGTTTTTAAAACAGAGTCCAGAGTACAATATTGTTCATGCACATATGTTACTAAGCAATGCCTTTCATTTATTAGCTGCAAAGGGTGCTGGCGTCAAGCATCGTATATCACATTCTCACAATACCAGTAATGGTCAATCTAGTGTGGTTAAAAAACTCTACGAAAAGTGGGCTTTGATAACTAATAGAAAATTAGCTACTCAAAAAATTGCATGCGGTGGGTTGGCAGCAGAATATTTGTTCGGCAGCAAAAAAGACGTATGGCTATTGCCAAACGCTGTTGATGTACGAAAAATGATAGAAGTCGCTGATAAGTCAAGAAACTATATTAGTCAAAAGTTTGATGATAATGGCCTAAAGATTATTCAGGTTGGACGTTTAAATAACGTTAAAAACCATCAGTTTTCTTTAAAAATTGCCCAAGAGTTAAAAAGACGAAAAGTAGATTTTACTTTATATATCATTGGTCAAGGTCCATTAGATGACGAATTAAAACAAAAAGTAAATGCATTATCATTACAAGATAACGTTAAGTTTTTGGGTATGCGCACTGATATCACGGAACTTATGTCTAGCGCAGACTATATGATAATGCCGTCTCTGCATGAAGGCTTCCCTGTCGTATTAGTAGAGAGCCAGACAGTTGGTTTAACCGCGTTAGTTTCAGACCAAGTATCGACCGAGGTAGACTTAGGTTTCAAATTAGTCAAATTTCTGCCTATTAAAGATCCAAATATATGGATTAATTTTATGTTAAGTTCAAAGCATACTAAAATCAATACTAATCTTATTAAACAGGAAGTTCAATCACGAGGCTTCGATTCTTACGTAAACTCCC
>NZ_PJAT01000134.1 GCF_002836715.1 Psychrobacter sp. 4Dc | reverse complement strand
ATTACTAGTCTCCAGACGTAACAAAGCCGCATAACGACAAGCGTCATGCGGCTTTTATTACCAACCATCCATGTTAGCGTTACGTGATACCTAATCCCGGGGTATCTCATAACTGACAGGCATCCAGCCTTATCATCCTTAATCAGCAAACTACTTATCCCTAGTGCGACCTTTAAGATACCAATCCCTAGTATCAATGAACCGTTTCGTTCAATCGTGCCGTACAGTTATAGTCGCAGATTGACCCTTCGTTGGTAAGAGGTCTAAACGTCAATCTATGTAAGCATATGCTTACATAGATTACGTAACGCTATAATAACTTCACATTATAGCTTCTCTTCAGGGCTAAGCATTGTCTTAGGTTCAGCGCTGAGCATAAGGTAAGCTGCCTCATTGATAAACGCTTCATCCTCTGGTAATTCTGGACGTTCAGCGGCTTTCATACGGCTACGTTCTTCAAATTTTGCATCCATCGCGGCCTGATATGTATTCCAATTAGAATATGGGCGTTCACCAGTAGCGATCAGACGTCTATTTTCGGCTTCTAGCGAACGCTTTTCAATCAGCTGCATTTTGGCTCGGCGGCTATTGATATCTAATCGAACAGGTTTCTTTTCATCATCCATGTTACGAATATCATTTAGTGTCGACAGATAAGTAAATTGTGGGTTTTTTTGTTGGCGAATCTTAGACTGCTGATTGAGCGTCGCTAATGTATCGCTAGTGAACTTCCCTTCAGGCTTATAAGGCGCCGTTCTGATGGTATCCCAAGGCAGAGCTTTTTTCTGCGCGCGTTCGCCAAAGGTTGCATCATCATAGATATTGACCAATTCAACATCAGGTACCACGCCTTTATTCTGCGTACTACCACCTGTGATACGGTAGAATTTACGCTGAGTCAAGGTCGCAGAACCTAGCGCCAAGCTATCAAGTTGAATCTGCGCAGAGCCTTTACCTGTGGTCGTACTACCAACCACTAATCCGCGACCATAGTCTTGAATAGCAGCGGCAAAGATTTCACTGGCTGATGCCGATGCTAAATTGGTAATGACCGACATTTTGCCATCATACAGCTGCTCGCCACCATCATTGTCGCGATACACTTGAATATTGCCGCGATTATCACGAATCTGTACTAGTGGTCCGCTCTTGATAAAGAAACCTAACATCTTGGCAACTTCATCCAACGAGCCGCCAGGGTTGTTGCGCAAATCAACCACTAGGCCATCGATATTTTGTTTGTTCAACTCTTTTAGTGCTTTTTCAGTATCGATACTGACGCTACGGTAGTCTTCACCATTGCGACGCGCACGATAGTTTAAGTAAAAGCTTGGTATCTCAAGTACGCCAATACGCTTTGGCGTCTTATCAATATTAGGACGCTGTACTTCTACCACTCGCTGAGTGACGCCTGACTCCTCTTGCTGGATAATATCACGTACCACTGTAACCGTACGGGCGCTAGCATCTGGCGTGTTAGGTTGACGTAATTTCAACGTAACCGATGTACCGCGTTTACCACGAATCAAGCTGACAATTTCACGCGTTGACCAACCAACCACGTCCGTCATGGTTTCGCCATCTTTTGCGATACCGACGATCAAATCATTGGGCTTGATTTGACCCGACTTAGCGGCTGGACCACCATCGACTAAGGTCACAATACGAGTATAGTCTGGATTTTTGCGATCCGGACGAATAGAGACACCAATACCTTCCAACTGGAGACTAGACTGGATTTGTAGTTCGGTCGCTTGAATCGGTGCATAGTAATTACTGTGCGGATCATAGGTCAGCATTGCCGTATTTAAGATGGTTTCCATGATTTCATCATCTTTGAGGCGTTTAAACTGCTCTTGTTGACGCGACAAACGATTTTGTAAAATCTCATTTGGCGTACGCTCATCGTTACGTACCAAGTCTTGTCCACGTGTGATATCTGGGTTGCTTAAAAATACTTTCTCTTTGGCTTTTTCGTCTTCTTGACCGAGCGTAATGCTCATCAACTGAAACTTTAGCTGACGTTCCCAGTAATCGCGCTGCTCTTTTTTGGTTTTAAAATGGCCGAGTTTTTCACGATCAAGAATGATTGTGTCATTACCTGTCAAATCAATATCTGTTTTGAGCATCTTGGTGGCCATCGCAAAGTACTCGTTTGAGCGTTTGCGATAACGATCAAACACCTCTACCCCTGCAGATAGATCACCTTGCTTTAGACGAGCACCGAAGTCTTCAGCGTGTTTTTTCTTAAGCTCATCAACATCGGATTGCAAAAACAACGTATGGTTTGGGTCAAGGCTATCGATATACATTGATAGGATTTCGCTACCAGTCTTGCTATCTAAAGGCTGATTAAGATAATGACTGCGATCCAGCAAAGCGGCTACTTGACGGGTAGTGACCTTTTGCTCAGGGGTCTGAACGAAACTTCCCGTATTGGTCTCGGCAACTGCAGTACCGTAACTTTGAGTCAGGATAATACCGGCGATGCCCACTGACGCTGCACTGAGTAACCACTGTGCTGGTTGTTTTTTCATCATATGTACCTAGTTATTTGAAGTTAATAGTATTGGGTAATTCATCACAATTAGAAATGCTCGAATCTGTTATGACCTATAAATGCTGGGTTTTTTATTCTTATACTTTATGCATCATTAAATACTGATATATAGTCAAAAATCAATCAATATTATCATGCGCATAAATACTGAACTGTCTCAAACTGTATAAGCAATCTTACACTCTACCTCTGTACATACCAAACTTTCTATCACTTTTATCATACATAGTAATTGAGGGCTATCCACATCGATTTGATGACTGAATTTGATGGCTATTAGCAAATTGATTTGACCCCAATAATCTGCCACATTATGCTCAGTTAATAATAACTGTCATAATAAGACATCTGAACAATGACTGATAAGCGATAAGACAGCCATAGATAGATAATCAGTCACTCTCATAATATAACCATATATAAAATAATAAGGAACACGCGATGTACGGCGTTTTAATGATAGATGTTGATAGTACCGCTTTGACCGCTGAAGATGTCAGCTTGATTAAACAAGCACAGGTCGGCGGAGTGATATTGTTTGGTCGTAACGTCACAGATGCGGCCCAAGTCAGAGCACTATGCGACGATATACGTTATCACAATCAAGACATACTTATCGGTGTGGACCAAGAAGGTGGACGAGTCGCGAGGCTACGTGAAGGATTCACGCCCCTACCTGCTATGGGTCGATTGGGTGAACTATTCAATCAAGACCCAAGCCAGGCACTTAGCTGCGCCTACGATTGCGGTTATTTAATGGCAGCTGAAGTGCTAGCTGTAGGAATCGATTTGAGCTTTGCACCCGTACTGGATAGAGATGGTATTAGCCAAGTCATTGGTGACCGCAGCTTTCATCATGAGCCACAAGCCATCACTGCGCTTGCAACACAGTTTATGCGCGGTATGAAGGCAGCTGGTATGGCAACCACTGGTAAACACTTCCCCGGTCATGGTGCCATCGCTCCTGACTCGCACGTATCAGAAGCCATCGACACGCGTAGCTTGGATGAAATCATTAATAGCGATATGCAACCTTTTGCTCAAACACTACATAGTCTGGACGCTCTTATGCCAGCACATGTGATATTTTCGCAAGTAGACGACAAGCCAGCAGGATTCTCCAAAATTTGGCTACAAGATATCATTCGAGATGAGCTTAAATTTGATGGCGTACTTTTCTCTGATGATTTATCGATGGCAGGTGCAAAGGCGGCTGGTGATGTCAGTGCTCGCGTAAAAGCGGCCATTGATGCTGGTTGTGATATTGCCCTCGTATGCAACGACCGTGTGGCTGCTCATGAGGCTGCTAAAGCTGCGCAAGATCTGCCTTACCCTAACCAGCAACGTATCAAAACCATGCGCGGCAACATCCCAACATGGCAAGGCGATCTTGAGTCTACTTGCCAGCAGTTTGAATACTGGCAGCAAGCCAAGCAAAATATTACTCAGACTTTTTTTGATGCGCAAGCTGATGGTCAGACGGCTAAAGAATCGACAGATCCTACTCTGTATAAATAATAGCTTGTTCAATTGTCATCGAGTAGCATACAAAAAACCGCACCTTTATAAGATGCGGTTTTTGTCATTTGGCTACTATAATCAAAATAAGAACAAATAGATTAATTGGTTGGGTCTACCGCAGTGCCTTGGGTAGCGTCATCGCCATCTGGTAACAAATCATCATTGTTACTATCTAATGGGTTCATATCTGGATCTAGCGAATCACCGTTTATCATCATGCCATCGTTTGCACTAACAACCTCGTCATTGACCATAAATTCAATACGGCGATTACGGAAGCGACCTTGTTCGGTTGAATTATCTGCGATTGGTTCTGATTCGCCCATACCTTTGGTCGTTAGTTTACTGGCATCAACCCCTTTAGACACTAGATACGCTTTCACTGACTCAGCACGCTCCTGAGACAGCTCCATATTATAGGTATCAGAGGCCTGACTGTCCGTATGACCGACGATCATCAGCTTCATATCAGGTACGTTGTTGATGATTTCTGCAGCACGGTCTAGCAGCGCCTTATTGACTTCAGGTATAACCGCTTCATCTACTTGGAAGTTAATCACCTGAATACTCAAAGCGCGAGCAACATCACGTGGATCTGGGTTATCACCTAGATTGGTCATCGCCACATCTGCAGCAGCCAGACTGTCATAAATCTCGCCTTGCAAGTCTAATGGGCCTTCAGCTTGCACGGTCATGGCAGGAGCAGCTGCTTGTAGGTCAGCAACCAACTTGTCCAACGCGGCTTTATCAGGAGCATTTACAGTGATGTTATCACCTTTGATAATCATACTCGCGTTCGGTACATTTTTGATAATTGGTAATATCGTTGCCAACTGAGCAGATGCTGGCATATCTACTGCAAAATTATCATCAACGTCAGCACGGCATTTATTGGCTTCGTCACCAAATGCACCAGTCAAAGCATTCATAACATTGGTTTGTAATGTCTCATCACCTACGCTCATACGACAAGCATACAGCTCGCTATTTTCACCAGTTGCGATGCTCAGTGATGCAGGCTCAATCGCGCCGGCAACCGCTAGTGCCTCATTACCTTGTACCCCTTGCTGTACTGTGGCTGCTGGTGTTGCTACAGGCTCGGGGTTTTCTTGACATCCTCTGAGTAGTGCCCAAGCCAATGCACCTAGGATAATCAAACCAATAATAGGTAGCAGCGCTTTCATAAAGCTCTCTTTTGGCTCTTCTTCTTTTTGCAATGGCGCTGTACTGGTGGTATCAGAAATCGGTATGCCAGCCGTAGTAGAAGTGGCAGCGACTGCACTAGCAGGCAAAACAGTACCCGCCCATGCAGGGATATGGTGTTGGTAGCTGTTCAGGTTGTCATTCAAAAATTGTGGAACGGGCGTGGTACCAGCTAAGCTTTTGATCTCATGAAAAGCCAGTGGCGCTGCCATCGCAATCAAACCACGCGAGGCAGTTGCATCGACATTGTGCTTGCCTGCCAGTTCACGAGAAATTTGGTCGCGGTGTGCCCCTTCTGTCCATACACGGTCATAAAAAGCATTGTCATCACGGGCAATGTTTTCATTGGCAAAGCGGCTAAAAGTATCATTGTCTGCAAGACGAGCAGCAAAAATGGCATAAAACTGTTCTAGTAGATTTTTCTTAGCTGGGCTACGATCATCTTCCAATACGGCTGGGCTGACGGTGCGTGTCAAATGGCTAATAATATCCATAATATGGCTCTCCCCTTAATTTTTTATTTATATCATTCGTTTGCTCAAAAAGCAGTTGTATCATTCTTTTGTATTAAATCATCATAGTAGTAGTCATGGTGGCTATGAATTCATCAAACTACTTTATTTGGTTTTGATTATTATAAAATTCTTAAGCTGCTATTCACAGTCTGTACGTTGTTGTGCAAATGATACAATAAGTAATGTTTCGGTTGGCACACGTAACTGTAGCCAAGCTACATGAAAAGATAGGCCATATAAAAAGACACGCCATATGAAACAGCGTGCCTTATAAAAACTATCTTACTTGAGCTGGTTCAGCAACGATGACCGTGTTTGCCATCTCATCCACTTCTGAAGGGGAAAAAGGTCCCGGCGGTCTGGCCGTTTGATTATTCGAAGGAAAGTTGTTGGGAATATTACTCGTGCCATTAGTAGGCAGATTGTTGGGCGCATTATTAAAGCTATTATTATTGTTAGGCAAAGGAGTTGGTATCACACGATCTCCAGTATCATCATCTGATGCTTGATATTCGCCAGAGTTACTATTTACCCCATTATTGTTGAATTGATTATTAATCCCCGCCCCATCATCTACAAACTGGTTATTTGCGTTTGCCATGTTGTTCGTAGCATCACCAATATTACTATTATCAGGCAATGGCAGTGGTGCTGTAGTCTCGACTACCATCGTTGGTGCTAAGTTGCGTACTTCTGTGACCAGTCTTTGTAGCAGCATATTGTCTGGCGCCTCTAGTGTGAGACGGTCATTTTGCACATGCAAACGTGCAAATGGTGTTGATCTAAGCATCGTCAAGACATTGGGCAGTGCCTCCGCAGGCATATTAGCGATTGTGGTTGCTACCCCATCCTGTATGTTCAACTCACAAATACTTGCCTGCTCACCAAAGCTTGTATTAAGCGCTTGTTGCAACGTGCTTTGCAGCGCAGTATCGCCAACGGTCGCGCTACAAGTGTACAATTTGCCGCCGTTATCTACACCGACAATAAGTTCAACAGGAGTCGTTGTTGGTACAGGAGGCACGGGCGCTGGCGGTGGTTCAACAGGTACTGTGGCCACAGGTTCTACTGGTATTTCATTATTGGGTTTCACTAATAATGCCCATGCTGCTAGTGCAAGCGCAGCCAAAGCTACTATTAATAGAAACACACGTATTAGTAGATCGTTTCGTTGATTACGAGTACGCACCTGCGCACGCTTCAAATTACTGTTTTCTGCCAAATGGTAGGCTGCTGGATTGGCATGAATAGCATCACTATTGGCAATCGTATCGTTATCTAACGCTTCAGTGTTTGCGCGCTCAGCAGTTGATCTTTGCTCTATACTTTCTGCATCAGTGTTCGTTATTGGTGTGACTATGCCAGCTATGCCAGTATCTAAAGTAGAGTCGTCAAGTCTATTTGATATGTCGTCACTTACTGGCACGTGTACTGGCACATTATTATCATCTGAACCAAAGCTTCTTTGTACTTGCTGATTTACACCTTGAGTAGCCGTAATCACAGCTGCTGACCAGATAGGTAAATATGGACGTAAAGCAGCCTGCTTTTCTTGTAAAAATGCTGGCAAAAACTGCCCATTGGCCAATACTTTTAGCTCACGATATGCCAATGGGGTAGCACTAATTAGTAATTGCTCAGTTGTCTGTTCATCAATGTGATGGGTGGCTGACAATTCTTGGACGATAGTCTCTTGCAGGCTTTTATCTTGCCATATTTGTTCAAATAAAGGGCTTTCATTGTTGCTGCTAGTGATTACTTGATCAGTGCGCAGCAGCTGTGAGTAAACCTGTGGCACAGCTAGGCGCGCGGCCAAAACAGCATAAAACTGCTCAAGTAAACTGACATAGGCGACATTATTGCTGTCATCATTACCCATTACAGCTGGGGTTACCGTTTGTTCTAGCTGGTCAATAATGTTCATATTCCACTGCCTCTATCAGCCTTATTTGAATGTGCAAAATTAAGCACTTATTTTATTTTTATCCATGTCACTTGGGTATATTACTTCTTTATCAGTGGTAGCACTTGTAACTAGTCTGAACATTACATTAGTTACTGGTGTCTTCATTAGCTACGTTCTAAAAGTTTCACTTATGTTGCATGGTACACTGCTACATTATTCACTATAACCGCATAAAAAAGCATCGTTTTGTCACACAATAGGCATTCGCGTTATCGCAACTGCTGTTAGTATTAGTCTATTGCTAATGGTTAGTACTTAATACGGATCAGACGTCAAACTTATTTTTTACTCAGCCGTAACACTTAGGCTTTGAATATTGTCATTTGTAGCTTGTCATTTGTAACATTGTCACATATCAGGCACAGCCTAAGGATTTTCCTTTGTTAAACCATACGACGCTTATTATCATTATTACAGTTATTGTCAGCTTATTGGCTTGGCAAAACAAGACGCTATTTAATCGATTGATTTTTTACCCGCCAGCAGTTAACAATGGGCAATGGGATCGCTTTGTGACCCACGGCTTTATTCATGCTGATAGTATGCATTTGCTCTTCAACATGTTTACTTTGTATTTCTTTGGGCGTGCTATCGAAGGACTATATCAGCCGTTTTTATTCGGCTACGGTTTTGTGGTTTTTTATGTGTTGGCAATTATCGTTGCCATGATTCCAAGTTACGTGAAAAATAAGAACAACGCCAGTTATTTGAGTCTAGGCGCATCAGGCGGTGTATCAGCTGTTCTGTTTGCTTTTATCCTGCTAGCACCATGGGAGAGAATTTATCTCTTTGCCGTGATCCCTATTCCGGCGATACTATTTGCCGTGGCTTATATATTTTATAGTATCTATGCTGATCGACGCGGTGGCTCAAATATCAATCACATGGCTCATATGTGGGGCGGCGCATTTGGCGTTATCGCTACGATTGTTTTGGAACCAAAAGTACTACCGCACTTTATCAATGCGTTGCTATCACCAGGATTTTAGACATTTCTACGTATAGTAAAGCTATCACTTTAAAGACGGTTATACTCTATAAATACTATTTTGCGCAGGGTACACTTCTACATTTGAGATTTAGTAATACATTATGATTATAGATATTATCGGTGATATACATGGTTATGCAGACAAACTGATCGGTCTGCTGCATCAGTTGGGCTATGAGCATAACGGTCAGCATTTCGTGCCACCAATAGGTCACAGGGCCTTGTTCATCGGTGATTTAATCGATCGTGGTTCGCAGCAATTAGCCACGTTAGAGATTGTCTTTGCAATGCTAGATGCCGATGTAGCCGATGCAGTAATGGGCAACCATGAATATAATGCGCTGGCATATGCTACGTTTGATCCTGATAATACTAGCCAGTATTTACGCTCGCACAATGATATCCATAGACGCCAACACGAGGCGTTTTTAGCAGAGATACCATTTGGCTCAGAGCGACATGAGTACTGGTTGCAGCGTCTATATGAAATCCCATTGTGGATTGAGACCGACTACGCCTGTTTTGTGCATGCTTGTTGGGATACAGATAGCATGGCAATACTAAAACCCCTTCTGACTGACGATAACTGTCTGACTCCAGCAGGTTTAATCGAAACGGCTAAAGAAGATACCGTCGCCTTTGACGCTTTAGAGCGAGTGTTAAAAGGGGTCGAAACAGGCTTACCTGATGGTATTGTGATGGTAGACAAAGAAGGTACTGAGCGTACGCGAGTACGAGTACGCTGGTGGCTAGATGAGTTAAATACACGCACCCTGCGTGAAGTGTCTCGTGCTCCATCGTCCGCGTTGGCACAAATACCGCCTGATGCGTTGGCTGAAAATATTGACTTTGCGCTAAAAACTCATAAACCTGTGTTCGTCGGGCATTATTGGCTCACTGGCACACCTGAGCCACTCAGCCCACAAGTTGCCTGTACCGACTACTCTGCTGCAGTGGATAGCGGCTATCTAACATGCTATCAACTGGATACCGAACAACCATTACCATTGACAGCCAATCACTTCGTTCAGCATTATCACGATGAAAAACATATATAAAATCGTGATATCAATGCAATTAGCGCCATACCAGTACTAAAAGTCAAACTTGGCTTTACGACCATAGCAAAATTTTTGTATGATGGTCTTTTTGAGGATATCCAATCATGAGCACCACGAATACTGCTGCTAACCAGAACGGTCCAATCACCTCCCCTGCTGGTCAGCCAAAAGTTGGCATTATCATGGGTTCGCAGTCTGACTGGGCAACTATGAGTGCTGCTGCGCAATTGCTTGCAGACTTTGACATTGCTTTTGATTGTGAAGTTGTCTCTGCACACCGTACGCCTGATAGATTATTTGATTATGCCAAAAGCGCAAAAGATAATGGTCTACAAGTGATCATTGCTGGTGCAGGCGGTGCCGCTCATCTGCCGGGTATGTGTGCCAGTCAAACGCCGTTACCTGTCTTTGGTGTCCCCGTAAAATCATCTATGCTGAGCGGTTGGGATAGTCTACTGTCTATTGTACAAATGCCAAAAGGCGTCGCTGTTGGTACTTTGGCGATTGGTGCTGCTGGTGCTTATAATGCTGCCCTACTTGCAATTCAAGTATTGGCATTGCATGATGTTACGATTGCTACTAAGCTCGATCAGATGCGCCAGTCTCAGACTGAGACCATTCTCGCTAGCCCAACACCAGGTATTATCAATCCTTAGGTAAATATAAATCGATCAGCTTTTATAGCAGCGTCTTTTAGATTGAAGGCTTAACGATTGAAGTTATCAATATATACTTTTAAGCAATTCCGAGTAGAGATAAGGTGCATACAGTGCACCTTTTCCTATTTTCACCCATTGAGTTTTATATTTTAATAGACCAAACACCTTATTCACTTTTATTCAAAGAGCCTGCCATGACTACAGCAAACGCTTATCCTGTTACCCAAACCATTCGTACCATCGGTATTTTAGGCGGTGGTCAGCTTGGTATGATGCTTGCCGAAGCCGCTATGCCATTGGGTTACCAATGCGTATTCTTAGAAGACAATCCAGAATGTCCTGCCAGCTTGTACGGCCGTGTCTTTCATATCGATCAATTAGAAGACTTTATCGCAGCAGCGGACGTCTTTACCTTAGAGTTTGAAAACACACCAACGTCTACGGTCGAGCAACTGGTTAGCTTGTCAAAATCTGGCAGCAAGCAAGGTATGTTCCCACCACTGATTGCGCTTGATATCGCTCAAGATCGTCTAAAAGAAAAACAGATGTTCAACACACTTGATATTGCAACCGTGCCATTTATGGAAGTAAATTCTGAAGCTGAGCTCAAGCACGCTTGTAAAGAGTTAGGACTGCCTATCGTTCTAAAAACCAGCCGAGGTGGTTACGATGGCAAAGGTCAGTTCGTTATCAAGCAAGACAGTGATATTAAAGCTGCTTGGCTAGATTTAAAGGACGCTGTCAGTGGTAAAGGCTCACTTACGCCAACACCTGCGCCGTTAATTGCTGAAGGTTTTATTAACTTTAGTCGTGAAGTCTCTATCATTGCAGCAAGAGCACAAAATGGTCAGGTACGCTGTTACGATTTGGTCGAAAACCATCATCACAACGGTATACTAGCCAAGACTCAAGCACCTGCTGTTGGCACGAGTCACCTGTTTCAACAAGCAACAGACGCTATCACCAAAATCATGAACCATTTGGATTATGTTGGCGTTATGGCGCTTGAATTATTCGTCACCAAAGATGCTCGCGGTCATAATGCGATATTGGCGAATGAGATCGCACCACGGGTCCACAACTCTGGACACTGGAGTATCGAAGGCGCTATTACCAGCCAGTTTGAGAACCATATCCGTGCCGTGGTTAATTTGCCATTAGGTGATACAGATAACGTGCATCCTGCGATTATGGTGAATGTACTGGGTCAATATCCCGATATCAGTGCAGTGCTAAATATCGATGGCGCTCATTATCATAGCTATCATAAGGCTGAGCGTGACGATCGCAAGATTGCTCATATCACCTTGATGCCTAATGATGTGACTGATTTAGAACCTGCTATGGCAAAATTGGTTGCTATCTTGCCAAACAAGGTTGGTCTAGATAAAGAATATGCAAATGTAGATACTCAGCCTAGTAAAGTAGACGTCGATACTAAGAGTAATGATAAAAATAGCGCTCAGAACAGTGCTCAAAATGATGCCACAGCTGATGAACTAGACCATAAAGACAGCCAAGCAGGCAGCCTGACTACTACTACATCAAAATCTGAGAAGGCCAATAAATAATGCAGATTTGGGTGGACGCAGATTCGGTACCATTGATTGCCAAAGATTTGATTATTAAAACGGCTGAACGTACCAAGACCATGGCCATATTTGTGGCCAATCAGCCGATTAAGCTACGCAAGTCGCCCCTACTTGTTATGACTGTCGTGCCATCAGGATTCGACAAAGCTGATGATTATATCGTCGAGCAGATACAAGCTGGTGACTTAGCTATTACTAGCGATATCCCCTTGGCCAATGACATTTTAGACAAGGGCGGTATGGTACTGACAACACGTGGCGTGGTTTACGACAAAAACAACATCAAGCAAAAGCTCAATATGCGCGATTTTATGGATACTATGCGCGGTACTGGTGTCCTAGAACTGCAAGAAATGAGTGGACAAAAACCCTACGGTGATCGTGATAAAAAAGCCTTTGCTGATGGTCTCAATCGCTTGGTTCGTTAATGCCTTTTATGGTTCTATCTGACGCTTACTCATTCTGTCCATCTGTGACACAATGTCATCTGATCAACGTTTGCTTCCTTGCAAACTGTATACACTCTATAACCAAACACTATTCAATCAGCACGCTTTATAACGAAGCGTGCTACCTATCTTTGTTACCCTATATTCGGATTTCAAGATAAATAAACTTACTGAATAATTCAAACAATAAAATTTAAATAAGAATAGGAATGATTATGAAAATTTTAGTCGTCGGTGCAAGTGGTCGAGTGGGCGGTGATTTGGTTAAGCAGTTATTGGCTGATGACCATCAAGTTATTGGCACGACTCGTCAGAAAGAAAAACTATTTGATAATGACAACTATACCCAGCTAGATTTAGACATTACAGCCAGTAAAGAATCTATTGAAAAACAACTGGATCAGGATATCGAGGCTGTTTACTTTGTAGCAGGATCTGGTGGTAAAAACGTACTAGAAGTTGATCTGCATGGTGCTGTGAAAACGATGCAGGCGGCACAAGATAAAGGCATTAAACGTTATATTATGCTGAGCTCAGTCTTTTCATTAGAAACTGACAAATGGGATGAAAACCCTGGTATTGCAGATCTAAAAGAATACTACATCTCTAAGCACTACGCTGATCACTGGTTAGTGAATAACAGCTCGCTGGATTACACTATCGTACAGCCAGGCGCACTAAAAGAGCGCGCTGGTACCGGTAAAATCACTATCAATGATACCAGCTCTGGTGAGAATGCCATCGAAGATGTAGCGACAACATTGGCTGCTGTACTCACAGCGGATAACACCATAGGTAAGGTATTCAATCTACACAATGGTGATATCGATATTAATGAAGCAGTTGCTACCGTATAAATAAATTTAGCATTAGCAAAATTGGTTGTGGATGCTAGATTTTAGAAGCAGCCAATACAAAAGGTCGTTGTCGATTCGCCAATATCTAATTGGTAAATCGGCAACGACCTTTTTATTATATATTTAGATTATAGTTAATTTAAAAGACGCACGCTCAATCATGCTTGCCTACTGGGAAAAGGGATGACTTCTTCCAAGCTGCTTGCACCTGTTACAACCATTAGCAATCTATCCATACCGACTGCGATACCGCTACATGGTATCAAATCATTGGAGGCAGCTAATAGATGCTCATCGATTGGCATTTTAGGTAGATTATGACGCGCACGTAATTGATTGTCTTGTTCAAAACGGTCACGCAATGCTTGACCATCTGCTAGCTCATCATAAGCATTGGCAATCTCAATGCCGTTAATGTATAGCTCGAAACGTTTCGCAATTTTATTACCATCTTTGTCCATAGCTGTCTTCGCTAGTGCAGCGGTCGCAGGTGGATACTCTATAATCAATGTCGGCAAATCATGACCTAGGTTTGGCTCTACGGCATGACTGAATAACAAATCTAACCAGCTCTGACGACGGTTTTCTTCGCTATCATCAGCATTATTAAAATCAAATCCTGTCAAACCCATATCTTCTGCCACGGCTTGCAATGCAGTTAAATTCGCTGTCAACGGATGGATGCCTACAAAATCCATAAAGGCATCGACATAGCGATAATGACTCATCACAACAGAATGACCATAAAGTGCCTCCAACAAGTCATTAAGCTCAGTTGCCATCTCGTCCAGACTATAATTCGGTTGATACCATTCAAGCATCGTAAATTCAATATTATGACGCGTGCCTATTTCATTATCACGAAAGACAGGACAAATCTGATAAATAGGCACTTGCCAGCTGGCTAATAAACGCTTCATCGCAAACTCAGGCGAGGTATGCAAATAATAAGTGCGTGGACGGTCTTGATAGGTCACGTGAGCTGCTACAGACTGCAAAAAAGTGTCTGTATTACCTGCTTGGGATAATAGCGGTGTCTGCACTTCCAGCACTTGTCGACTGGTAAAAAACTGCCGAATACTACTGATAAATTGCGCGCGCTGTTGTGCCATCGCAAGTGTCATGGTTGGCGCGTAGCTAGGCTTAGAAGTAATAGGCTGCGAAGAAATGTTATTTGCTTGAATCATTGGGCTCTACTTCGACTGATGAATAGTGGGTTGCTAAATATCTTGTTTAATTAAAACTGCCACTCACGGCGCAAGTGGTAATCACGTCTCAGACCGTCAAAGTCAGTACCATTTACTTGCCCATCAATTGCTTTATTTCGCAATGAGGCGTCATCTTGCATGATGTCATAAAACTTTGGCAATCTGTCTGGATACGATTTTAATTCAGACCATAAGAACATATTTAGCGGTAGCAGATTGGACATAGATTGAGTTGGAGGTATCGTTAATTTTTCACACAAGGCATCATAAATGATTTGTGTGCCACGTAGCTTACCTTCTAGCGTATAGCCAGCGATATGCGGTGTGGCAATAGCAAGATTAGATAGCAAGCTTACTGCGACTTCTGGCTCATGCTCAAACACATCTAGCACCACTTGACGTCCAGTATGCTCAATATCTGCTTTAAGTGCGTTTTCCTCAATCACAGGCCCACGTGCACTATTAATCAATATCGTATCGGCAGGCATCGCTGCTAATGTAGCTTCGTTGATAAGGTAACGTGTTGGGTAATCACTACCTTTAGGGTTCGTCGAATTCTTTTCATTGGTTAAAGGCACATGCAGACTAACCACGTCACTTTGGCTAAGTACCTGCTCCAAGCTAGCATTGTTAGTTTCAGAGGCTGGTAACAGGGGATCATAGCCTAGCACCTGCCAACCCAAATCATAGGCATATTGAGCAAGCGTACTACCGATATTACCAAGGCCAATAATACCTAAGGTTAACGACGCCGACTGCTGCCAATACTGCGGACGCAAAGTGAAAACAGCTGTCAACACATATTGAGCCACAGAATGCTTACTACAACCAGCCGCATTGGCAAAAGTGATATTGCGAGATGCTAGATAATCTTTATCTACATGGTCGGTACCAATAGTCGCAGACCCAACAAACTGCACGCTGTTATTGTCAGCCAATAGCGCTTCGTTTACTTTCGTCACAGAGCGTATCAGCAGCACATCTGGCTGTACTTCGGCAAGTAGCGCTGCATCAATAGCTCGACCAGCGACAGTAATAATCTCAACCGTATGCTCAGTCAGCTGACCAAGCATAGCATCATTAAAAAAATCATTCAGACTGGCGATGTTGCTGTCCGCTAAAATAGTGATATTTTTAATTGTACTTAATTTATCGGTCTTATTATTCGTCGATTCTGCCATATTCTCATTTGTCATTATTCATCGTCTCTATCGATAATTTTTTACATCGTATTTGCTAGCGACTTGTTATTCTGGTTCGTGCACAGGATCTATCGCACGAGGGTCAGAAAGCATCACCTCTTGCTGAGCAAATATCTCATTCTTATGCTGCGATATCCACTCGCGCCATACTGCAAGCCCGATAGCCAACACGACAGGCCCAATAAACAAACCGACAAAGCCAAACGCTGTTAGACCACCTAATACACCAATAAAAATAATGATAAAAGGGATTTTGGTCGCGCCACTGATGACGATAGGACGAATCAAATTATCCACCCAGCTAATCACCAGCACACCCCATAGTGCCAATCCAATACCCTCTGCAGTATGTCCTTGACTCAGTAGCCAAATCGATACACCACCCCAAACAAATGGCGTGCCGAACGGAATCAACGCAATGATAAACGTGACAATGGTCAATAAGATAGGACTTGGTGCACCAGAGAAATAATAACCGATACCAGCCAATAATGCCTGAGCCAATGCCGTCAGCCCGATGCCGTATACCACAGCGCGCGTAGTTGTACCCACAGAATCGATGTAACCGTCGATACGATTACCGATGATATTACGCAACGCTTGACGAATTTGACGAATCAGACTGGTTCCATCTCGGTAAAAGAAGAAGAGCGTCATTAATGCCATACCCAGCTTGGCCAAACTACTGAACACCACATCAAATGCTATTTTGCCATAATATAAATGCGACTGAACCCAAATGCGAAAAGCTTCTAGCGTCCCTTCTGGGTTTTTATTGATACGCCACAGCACGTCTTTGACTTGCTGACCGATGATAGGTAAATCTTTGAGGGAGTCAGGCACATCTAAGTAACCTACCTTGATACGATAGATCAAGTTACTGATTAAACTCAAAGCTTCTTGCTGCAAGATAAACACACCGATGACCAGTGGCACGCCAATTATCAGTGAGATGCTCACCGTCATAATAGCGGCGCTAAAGTCTGGGCTTAGCTTCACCTTTTCATGGAAGAAATTATAAATAGGAAAAGTTACATAGGCCAAAATCGCTGCCCACAGCGCTGGTACAATAAAAAACTGCACCACTTGAAAACATAATACGAATAGCACCACTAGCAACGTAATTGCCAATAAGCGCTGAATAATAAATTCTTTTGTCCAGTTTTCAATCATAGCGTATAAACCAAAAGCGGACAGCAAACGATAATTTTGCTGGCGAGTTTATAAATGTGTGATGAATATCAGCTATTAGACACTGTCTGTAAGCCATATCCATTAGCGAGAGTTGCGAATCATACAAAAAAGCATTGGGTCGGACTTATGAAATCATATAACGATTAAGTAACATGACCATTAAATAGTATGACTATGTCCAGTTCTATACTACAAATTCATAGCCATTTATTATTGTAGATAAAATAATAAAAATGCAGCTAGCACACTTTATTATGCAATAAAGCGTGTGAATTATATAACGCGTTGTTGTAATCTTTACTTACAACTTTGTCTATGCAAGCTTACTAGATGGCGACGATAATGACTAGCGCATAATGCATGAATTTAGTGTGTAAAAATGATGTATTGAAAACTGCTTTTATGTTCAGCTTTTAAACTGTTATCTTATAAGGGAATCCACTGGTGCGTTCTATTTGTCGCGACAATTGATGTTATACTAAAGCAATTATTTTAAGCTTTTCAGTGTAGTTAAGTTTATTTGCACATATTTATTTACATCGTCGTACAGACGTCGAATCCTCTGAGCCAGATTTCAACACCCGCTTATACCGTCTTCTTTTAGACTATCATAAGTTCTAATTTCAGGGTGTCGCTATCACTTAGAGTGAGTTACTTGAGCAAAATCATAAGTCTTTTATAAAGGCTTATACGAGATTTAGACTCAGCATATCAGCTCAATATTTGAGCTTGATATGCAAGATCGCAGTTTTGAGTTAATTTCGGATTTGATTTTATTTGAATCAATACAGACACACCAAATTTTAATAATATATCGATAGGAACAATAACAATGTCAAAAGACACTGATAACCCCAACTCTAACACCTCAAACGAAGCCAGTAAGAACAACAAACCACAAGATACTGTCACTTTTGCTTTAGCCCAATCACATTTTTTGGTCGGTGATATCTCAACCAACGTCGAAAAAATGCGTACCCTAGCATTACAAGCACGCGAACAAGGTGCTGACGTAATCGTATTCCCAGAGTTAGCGCTACTAGGCTACCCTCCACAAGATTTATTGCTACGTCCAAGCTTGTCAGGTCGCGTCAAAAGCGCTTTGTCTACTTTGAGTGATATCGATGATATCGTCATGATTGTCGGCTATCCGCATGTCGATCATCACGGTACTTTTAACTCTGCTGCCATCCTACACAATGGTCATCAAAAAGGCTTTTACCATAAGCAAATTTTGCCAAATTATGGCGTGTTTGATGAGCGTCGCTATTTCGATAAAGGTCGCAATCAAGTTTTATTTGACTATAAAGGCATTACTATTGGTCTGCTTATCTGTGAAGATTTGTGGGAAAAAGGTCCTATCTCTGAGCTTAAAAAGCAAGGTGCTGATCTAATCGTAAGCTTAAACGCCTCGCCTTTTGAGATTGAAAAGCAGGACAATCGCAAGACTATGCTGGCCAAGCGTAGCCGTGAGAATAAGCTACCTATCGTCTATGTCAATGCTGTCGGCGGGCAAGACGATCTAGTGTTTGATGGTGGCTCTATGGCTGTACAAGCTGACGGTAGCATTGCTCATGAAGCGCCGCGCTTTATGAACCAGTTGCTACTGGCTACGTTAGATGTAAAAACTGCTAAGTTTAACGAGCAGACCAAAGCGCCTCTAACCTTAAGCCGTGAGTCTGAAATGTATCAGGCGTTAGTCGTCGGTCTACGCGACTATGTCAACCATTCAGGATTCTCTGGCATTATTGTCGGGTTGTCAGGTGGTATTGACTCAGCATTGACACTCTGTATCGCTGTTGATGCCTTAGGCGCTGACAAGGTATATGCAGTCATGATGCCATACGAATACACCTCTCAAATCAGTCTAGAAGACGCTCAAGCACAGGCACGTCGCTTAAATGTTTCTTACACCGTCTGTCCTATTTTTGACGCTGTCGAAGGCATCCGTCATACGCTAGCGCCTTTATTCAATAAGTCGCCAGCAGATACGACTGAAGAAAATATCCAAGCGCGCGCTCGCGGTGTGATTTTGATGGCATTGTCCAATAAATTCGGTCATTTAGTTATCACGACTGGTAACAAGTCAGAATTGGCAGTAGGTTACTCAACGCTATATGGCGACATGGCTGGCGGCTTTGACGTACTAAAAGACGTATATAAGTCTCAAGTTTATAAATTGGCGAGCTATCGTAACCGTTTAGAAGATACGCCGGTTATTCCTGAGCGCGTTATCACTCGTCCACCATCGGCTGAATTACGTCCAGATCAAAAAGATCAAGACAGCTTGCCTGACTACGATGTGTTAGATGGTATCTTGACGTCATATATCGATGAAGACATGGGCTATCAAGAGATTATTGATAAAGGCTTCGATGCTGAGATGGTCGCTAAAGTCATCAAAATGGTAGACAACAGCGAATACAAACGCTTGCAATCTCCTATCGGTACTAAGATTAGCCATAAAGCTTTTGGGCGTGAACGCCGTTATCCATTGGTTAATAAGTGGTCAATCAAAGGTTAATTACTACACACCTCTCAACTTCTCCATTTACAAGTTGAGAGGTACTAGTTCACCAGTTTTACAAGATATCGAATTTTTACTATTAGCTGGGTGCTTGCCCAGCTTTTTTGGTTTTTATCCACCAAAAAACTTTACACCTAGCCGTATTCTTTTCCACACAGTTTCACCAACTATTTTGCCTTAATTATCTTTATTTCTTTTTCGAGTACGTCATGAGTTTGCTAACCGCTAGTGTTTTTCTTCTTTTACTGCTTGCCTTAAGTACCTTTGTCTCTGCTGCTGAGATTGCCATCGCTGCAGGCCGCAAAATCAAGCTCCAAATTATGGCAAAAGAAGGCGATGTTCGCGCACTTGACGTCCTTAATATGCAGGAGCATCCTGGAAGTTTTATTACCGTCGTACAAATAGTGCTAAATGCGGTCGCTATTTCAGCTGGTGCCGTCGGTGAATCAGCCATCAGTCCTTATCTCGAGCAGTTATTAAATAGTGAAACGATAGCATCGGTCATATCGTTTGTACTTATTACGAGTTTGTTTTCACTACTCGCCGACCTAATGCCCAGACGTTTGGCCATGTCAAATGCTGAGACGATAGCGGTACGGCTTGTACGCCCGATGATGTTGTTAATATTTATACTAAAGCCTATTATATGGGTGTTCGATGGGGCTGCAAATATCCTGTTTAAGCTTTTTGGTATTTCAACCATACGTCAAGATGACATGACACCAGAAGATATTTATGCAGTGATGGATGCTGGTGCCGAAGCGGGTGTACTAAAGAAGCAAGAGCATCACTTAATCGAAAATATCTTTGATATGCAAGAGCGTACCGTCACCTCAGTGATGAACCCTCGCGAAAATATCGTTTACTTTGATACTAAGACAAGTACCGAAGAAGTCGTGAATATCATGATTGAGCAGCCACACAATAAGTTTTTGGTCTGCCATGATGATGATTTAGAACATATCGTTGGTTATGTGGAATCTCGTAGCTTTTTGGCTTTGGTTTTGAACCAACAAGAAGTTAGCTTAACGAACAAGACTCTATTGAAACCAGCACTTTTCGTACCTGATACGCTGTCTTTGTTTGAAGTATTAGAGATGTTTAAATCTACTGGCGCTGATTTTGCAGTCATCGTGAATGAATATGCCCTAGTCGTTGGGGTTATCACCTTAAAAGACGTGATGAGCATTGTGATGGGTGAGTTGGTAACGCTCGAGGAACAGCCTATTGTCCAGCGTACTGACAACTCCTGGTTAATCGATGGTATGACTCCTATCGAAGATGTGATTCGTGCATTAGATATCGTCGACTTACCACGCAGTCAAAATTACGAGACTATCAGTGGATTTATGATGTATATGCTTCGAAAAATCCCTAAAAAGACCGACACGATTGAGTATGCCAATTATCGATTTGAGATTATTGCGACTGATAATCTTAAAATCACACAGATGCTAGTAACCAAATTAGAAGATGTCATTTAATTTACTGGCTAGTTAAAGAATGCCTAACTAGCCTACTCATATGGTTTTAAGCACGCTGACCAAAGATAGCAGTACCGACACGTACCATCGTTGTGCCGTTTTCTATCGCTTCTGCCATATCACCACTCATACCCATACTGAGCGTATCCCAATCACTTAACTCTGGATGGTCAGCTTTGATCTCTTCAAACAACTGCTTAGTTCGTGCAAAGGCATTCGTATTTGCTTTAGCAGGAATAATCATCAGACCACGTAGCTGCAAACGCTCGTACCCTTTTATTGCTGTTATCAGCTCTGGCAACTGGGCTGGCAAACATCCCGACTTACTGTCTTCGTTATCGATATTTAGTTGGATCAACACATTCAATGGTGGCAGGTCAGCTGGTCGTTGCTCATTCAATCGTTTGGCGATGATATCGCGCTCAACCGTTTGCACCCAATCAAAGTGCTCTGCAATGTCACGTGTCTTATTACGTTGAATACTACCGATATAATGCCAAACGATACTCTTGCCTACAGGTTGAGCTTTAAGTTCAGTAATTTTTTCGATGGCTTCTTGTAGATAGTTTTCACCAAAATCACGCTGTCCTTGTTCTGCTAAAGTTGCAATCATATCGGTAGGTTTCGTTTTCGAAACAGCCAGCAGCATAACATTATCAGTCTGTCTGTCAGTATGATCACATGCTTGCTTCATCTGCTTATGAGCTTGCTGCCAGTTATCGATAAGTGTCACTTCATCAATATTGCCATTCATTTCCTTCATATTTTGCCCTTATTGCTTGATTAATTTTTTGAAATTTTTTTCTGCAATTTTTATTATAAAAAACATAACTATCCGATTTTTAAAAGTAAATTAGAAATAACTTCTATAAGAATTATTTTAAAACGATCCAGTTCTGGTTTTTCTTAATTTAGTAGATGGTTAAATACTCACAGTCTTGTTATGATATTGTTACATGCTTTAACATATGCTGCTGAATATGCTAGTGATGGTAAAGACCTGTACTGGTGAGCTTCGTATCATCTCTCATTATACTAAGGCTATCGATAAATAGTTTACCACGTACTTTTATAGTGTTTTGTCTTACCTAGACTAAGTGATAGGAATATCAAATTATGGCTGAAAAAAATAATCTTAATATCGAAGACTTGCTGCGCTTTACGGTTAAGCATAAGGCGTCAGATTTACATATTTCAGCGGGTATGCCGGCAATGATACGTGTCGATGGTGAAATGACCCGTATCAATATGCCAGAGATGACCCATCAGGTCGTGCATCAGCTTATTTATGACATCATGAATGATAAGCAACGTGCCGACTTTGAAGAGTTTTTCGAAACGGATTTTTCTTTTGAAATTCCTAATCTAGCACGTTTTCGTGTCAATGCTTTTAATCAAAACCGCGGTGCAGGTGCTGTATTTCGTACCATTCCTTCCAAAGTATTAACGATGGAAGACTTAGGTATGGGCGATGTCTTTAGACGCGTTTCAGACTTTAAGCGTGGTGTGGTATTGGTCACGGGCCCAACAGGCTCAGGTAAGTCAACAACACTTGCGGCGATGATTGACTATATTAACGAAAGCCGTAAAGAGCATATTTTAACTATCGAAGACCCGATTGAATTTGTGCATCAGTCTAAAAAAAGCTTGATCAATCAACGTGAAGTACACCGTGATACTTTGGGTTTTGAGCCAGCATTGCGCTCTGCCCTACGTGAAGATCCTGATGTTATCTTGGTAGGTGAGCTACGTGACCTTGAGACTATCCGCTTAGCGTTGACAGCAGCAGAAACTGGCCACTTAGTATTCGGCACCTTGCATACCAGCTCAGCGGCTAAAACGATTGACCGTGTCATCGATGTATTCCCAGCTGCTGAAAAAGACATGATCCGCGCGATGCTGTCAGAATCATTGCAAGCTGTTATTTCACAGACCCTGTTACGGCGTCAAGCAGGTGGACGTATAGCCGCTCATGAAATCATGATAGGCACCCCTGCTATCCGTAACTTGATACGTGAGAACAAAATCGCCCAAATGTATTCTGCCATCCAAACAGGTGCAGGCGATGGCATGATTACCCTTGATCAGACGTTAAAGAACTTGGTAAGTAAAGGAACCATTAGTAAGGATGTTGCACGTCCTTACGCCAAGCAACCTGAGGCATTTTTGTAGTACTGATAGATAGTATTGACAGATACCACTAAAAATAACAAACAACTTATGGTCTCTGTTTCTACTTTATTACTTTTTACTGACGTATTTAAAATATGATTTTAATCGACTTACATCCGGTGCAGGTGCGATATGGATATTGATAAACTATTACAATTAATGATCAGCAAAAATGGCTCTGACCTTTTTATTACTGCTGACGTAGCGCCTTCCATGAAAGTGAATGGAAAAATCTTACCTGTCGGTAGAACCCCTTTGAGTGCTGAGCAAACCATGAGATTGGTCAAAGGTGTAATGACGCCAAGCCAGCAAAAAGAGTTTGAAGAAACCAACGAGTGTCAATTTGCGATCTCTGATGAAGCACAGCAAGCTCGCTTTCGAGTCAGTGCATTTGTACAGCGTGATATGGCAGGAATGATTTTACGAAAAATTGAAAATAACATTCCAACGGTCGAAGAATTACGCTTACCGCCAGCTTTAAAAGAATTGGCCATGAAAAAACGCGGTATTGTTCTATTAGTTGGCGCAACGGGTACAGGTAAATCTACTACCCTTGCTGCAATGATAGGACATCGCAATCAAAACTCTCATGGTCATATCATTACGATAGAAGACCCTATCGAGTTTGTTCATAAGCATCGCGGCTGTATTATTACCCAGCGTGAAGTTGGTATCGATACCCATTCATTTGAAGCGGGCCTAAAAAACACGCTACGCCAAGCACCCGATGTTATCTTAATCGGCGAGATTCGTAACCGTGAAGTCATGAGCTATGCTATCCAGTACGCAGAAACTGGACATCTAGTGTTTGCAACGTTGCACGCAAACAATGCTAACCAAGCAATTGATCGTATCATTCACTTCTTTGAAACCAATCGCCATAATCAATTGTTTATGGATTTGTCGTTGAACCTACAAGCTATTATCGCACAGCAACTTATCCCCACGCCTGACGGTAAAGGACGACGCGCTGCTATTGAGATTTTGCTAAATTCGCAGCTGATTAGTGACTATATCCGTAAAGGAGAAGTCCATGAAATCAAAGATGTGATGACACGCTCACGAGACAGTGGTATGCAAACCTTTGATCAGGCACTTTTTGATTTGTATGAACAAGGAGAGATAACGTATAAAGAAGCGATTCTACATGCTGACTCTCCTAATGATCTACGCCTCAAAATCAAGCTCAGTAGCAAAAACGGTAAAGCTAATTTAGATGAAGGTGCTGATAGTTTATCGTTAGATGTTAGCTAAATTATTGCGCTTTCTACGCATAATAGACATATATAAAGAAGCCCTCGTTATTTATAACGAGGGCTTCTTTTATTGTTCGATATCGTAGTAGTACTGATAGAAATAAGCGTTTCTACTTATACTCTAGATAATTACTTCGCGCTATCTCTACAGGCTTGATCCGCACAAATGCCGTATAGCACAAGAGAATGCCCAGACAGTTTAAAGCCATGTTTCTCTGCTACTTTCAGCTGCTCTTCTTCGATGACTTCATTATGAAACTCTATAATCTTGCCACACACATCACAAACTAGGTGATCGTGATGCTCTTCTTGGGTAATCTCAAATACAGATAGATTGTTTTCGAAGTTATGACGCTCAACAATACCTGCTTGTTCAAACTGTGTTAGGACACGATAGACAGTGGCAAGACCTACATCTTCACCTTGCTCGATAAGCGCCTTATACACTTCTTCTGCACTCATATGATGCAGCTCTGCGCTTTCTAATAGCTCTAAAATTTTGATACGAGGTAACGTGACCTTGAGTCCTGCTCTACGTAAATCTTGATTGGTAAAAGAAGCCATAATATCCCTTTTGACTGTGACAGCCTTAACAAATAGAAAATATGAGATAAATAATCAACAAAGATTATTTTTATTTAATATAAAGTAAATGATCAATAATAAACTGATGAAACTTACGCAGACATCTCTCTTATTATTTTCTAAATATCGAGATGCAAGCCTATGAATTTAAAATATAATTAATCTAACTATTCAGATTGTGTTTGGTAAATAATGTCGTAAGTGGTAGGCAATTGCAAGTAAATGACGTATCATTTGTCCAAGATTGTCGGTCAGACTGGTACGACCTAACACTGGCCACACCTAATTCATTTCTTATGAGTCATCTTACCATGATAAAGACATTAAATTTCCGTCCGTTAAGCCACACAAGCGCATTACGTAAGATCGTTATCACCAGTATGCTTAGCGCTACTGTTGCTATGTCTGGCTGCTCATTATTGAGTGTTTATAAGATTGATTTGCCACAAGGCACAGCGATTACGCAAACCCAAGCTCAAAAGCTAAAAGTGGGTATGAATCAAAACCAAGTTCTTTATACTCTTGGCAGCCCTGCGATTCGAGATACTCTTGAACCTAAACGCTGGGATTATATCTATGACTACAAGGCAGGCACTGAAGGTAGCCGCAAAGGCATCGCAGATGTCAAAAATGCTAGCCAGCATTTAGTTGTTTACTTTGATAATACTGGTTTGGTCACGCGCATCGAAGGTATTGAGAGTCTGCCAGCATCATAGTCAGCGAAACCTATTAGCTTAGATAGTTAACGGTTTAGCTACGAGATTTATTTTTGCGCTGAGACATAGGATCAGCGCTTAAACTGCGATATACCTCGATACGATCAAAAGGCTGTAGCAAATAGCTTAATGGCTGTTTCTGTGCATAAATACCCACATGCCAACATTTCGCAGTTGGCGTGGTGATATCTATTACTTGCTCACACCACGCTGCCAGTTCTGCAAATTTCTCAAGCCATCCTGCTTGCGCCAACGCTTCATGCAAACTAGTACCTTGTCTAACCTGCAAAGCTAGGTAATGCTGGCGCTGCTCATCTTCAGCATACGCCAGATATACGGTCATTAGATTGGCTTGTGTAGACTGTGGCACACTGCTATCACGACCTCCGACCGTTAGCTCAACCACTGCATCACCCAACCTACCAATGCTAGTAGCAATGCTAATGGTACGACTAAACGTATCGCAACTCGCCACAAGTTATAAACTGCTTCATTGCTAAAATTTAGTGATTTACGTAAATGACTGATTTTCATCTGCCAACCCGCAAATACTGATAATAATAGTACAGCAATGCTACTAATAATGACCAAGATGCCAACTAACCATGCTGTTGGTATCGCAACCACTAATAGTAACGCTACAGCAAAAGTGATTATCAAACTAACCATTAATCCAAATTTGTGTATTAACTGTTGCGTGCTGTAATGAAGCAAGTAACTGGCTACAAATAACACCCCGCCCCAATATAACAGTTGTCCAATTGGCGGTAGCGACATACCGCTAGTAAATAAAGCCACTACTCCTATCAAAAGTTGCAATACCCAAATCGGTAACACTAACTTGGTTGCACGGTACTCACGAGTAGCAACTCTGTTTTTTGCTTGCTGATTGTTGGCTTCTACCGCTGTGACTGTCTGCTTGCTCACTAGGTTTTGACCGAACCAGTATAATCCTGTACCCGCACCGACACTCACTAATGCTAACGCGACTGCGCGTGCCCATTCCGTCAAACTGACATCAGTCATGGCAAAACCAGCATTTGGCACACCGTTTGCGAACCCTAGCAGCAACCCTATTACCATCAATCCTAAACCAATAGGTAATGGCGCAATACCCAGCAAGCTTAAAAGTACCGCGATGACCATCAGGCCTGCAGCAACTGCGAAGCTAGGTACATCGGGTACGCTATTTAGCTCAGTTAATGCAGACAATATACCCGTACTTGCGCCAGATATAACCAATGCTGCAATCACTATAGAAACCAACGCTGCTAACCAACCAAAGCTGCGCCAGATCGGACTGACATCTGCTTCACGAGTGAGCTTTTGCATACCCGCTAGAGGGCCTTCGACACTGCGATAGGCCAATGCTATCTCAGCGTAAACAACTGGCAGCGCAACCAATACCATGGCTAGTAGCCATAGTAACCAAAAATCAATCTCACCAATTGATGCAGGTGCAAACCAACGAAATAGCAATAACGGTAGTAACGCCGCGATAAAATAAGAAGCATAACGGATCATCATAATCTCAATCCAAACGATCTAATTAATACCATTCACAAAAACTGGGTTAGCAAACAAAACACGTGCAAGTACTACGCATAGTAGACCGAATATGTTTGACAAGGCTAATCATATTTTGAAAATTGGTATAAAGTGAATAACGATAACTTATAATTATACAGAGCAACGATAAGCTGCTGTAAATGAATTCAGCTAAATACTGTCTTAATATAAGGGACAAACAGTTATAAAAAAACCCCGAAATCGGGGTTTAGTCATTCAGATATAATCAATATGCGATTCAGTACTCAATGGCCTTCTATGCAAAGCAAAGCATGTATCAGATATTGAATCAGTGCGACTCAATTAGTGAATAGCACTTACATAATCTGACAAGATACGAATGTCACGATCTGATAGTTTCGATGCAACCGTTTGCATCATACCCATCTCGCCTTCTTTGGCTGCATCATTGACTCGTTTTTGATCATCGCTATCGATATCATCAACACGTCCAGCGGCACGGAATAGTTTTAGCTGAGTAGCAATATACTGAGCATGCTGTCCGCCTAGCTTTGGAAATGCAGCCCAAGTATTACCTGCAGCATCTGGACCATGACAGCCGGCACAGCCAATGACACCGCGCGACTTATCACCGCCCAAGAATAGCTTAGTCGCTTCTTGGTTGGTTGCAGGATTGCCGTAGCCAACGCCCCAAGGCGCTTGACTGGCATAGTAACCTGCTACGTTGGCTAAGTCTTGCTGAGATAGATTAGCAACTTGTGACTGCATGATACCGTTTTTACGATAACCTGCTTTAAAGTTGACTAGCTGTTTATATAGGTACTTTACGTTTTGGCCGCCAAGGTTTGGCTGTGCAGGAACAATGCTGACGC
This sequence comes from Psychrobacter sp. 4Dc, assembly GCF_002836715.1. Taxonomy (GTDB): domain Bacteria; phylum Pseudomonadota; class Gammaproteobacteria; order Pseudomonadales; family Moraxellaceae; genus Psychrobacter. The sequence goes on along the minus strand of NZ_PJAT01000134.1, from coordinate 45,333 downwards.
CATTAAGACCATGACAAGCGGCACAAACGGTTTCTGCAACTTTTTGACCTGCATTGACGTCATATTCAGGAACAATAATAGCAGCTTGTACGCTGAAACTTGCAACGCATAAGCTGGCAGCAGCGATTAACTTTTTCATTGATACAAATCCTACTAGCTCGGCGTAAGCATTATTTAGAGTGATTGCACTGGTAAGATACCTGATATAGCCGCCTCTTTAATCATGAGAATGGCGTATATTTTGAGGTCTTGGACACAAGCAGTCTGAAAGTACTTACTAACATCAGGGTTTATTTTCGATTATTATAGCAAGACTTTGTATCATTTGCCTACTTAATCATAGTATCCATCAGTTTTCTGGCAACAGAATATACAATATGACGCAAAAACAAAAAGCGCAGATAGGTTGTTAACCCAGCGCTTTATTTTATATATTCAAATTATATTTATGAGTCAATTACTTGCTCATATATTCGATAAGTTTACGATAATCGTCATCACTACATTTGTCGCAAAGACCACCTGCTGGCATTTGCGGCATCCCACCTTTGACAGACTTGATAAGCGTCGGCATACTTTTTTGTTTAATCAGCTGTTGCCATTTCGCACTATCACCTTTTTTGATGGCATTCAACGCCCCACTATCGTGACAGGCTGCACATGAGTTATTATAGGTAGTGGCGATATCCGCCGCACCTGCGCTGCTAATCATAATGCCACTTAATAATAGTGCAGTACTGCTAGCCGTTATAGCGCGATAACTCGTGCTAAGAAGTTTACTGATTGAAAACATAGAGCACCTCCTCGTGATATTTCACGTGTCTCATCAATCGTTCTATTAAACGTCTCTCGTTAAACATTGTAACAATATATGTCATATAAACATAGAGAATTTGAATATGGCTTTGTTAAAGCTGAGAACTTGTCTTAATGACTGGCCAACTTTAATGTTATCCTACTATTTATATGATGCTAATCGCAGTTATTTCAATAAGTAAGACACGGAATAGTATAGAATAGCCAGTAATATTAAATAGCTACTTTTATGATTTGCACATAACTGTATTGATAAAGAACATACTTTTAACTTGATTTACCTATCGCTTGACCAATTACTTGACCGCACCGATGACTTGAATCATCAGCTGACTAAAATTTTATAATCGCATCCAATTTTTTAAGATTAATGAGCCATTTATGAGTACCCCGTTTAACGATGTCGCCGCTGAACATGCTTTGTTCAATACCAAATCTCGTCAGAAAATTCAACAAACTGAGTTTATGATGTCAGCACCTACCTTTCGTCTCTGTCCGCCTGATATGGGATTGGAAGTCGCTTTTGCAGGTCGCTCAAACGCTGGCAAATCATCAGCCATCAACGCCTTAACCAATCAGCGTCAATTGGCTCGCTCGTCTAAGACACCTGGACGCACGCAGATGATTAACTTTTTTAGTATCGGTGATACTGACAGACGTTTGGTCGATTTGCCTGGTTACGGCTATGCAGCTGTTCCGCTAGAGATGAAAAAAGAATGGCAGGTTGAGCTAGAAGAATACTTGGTATCACGCTCAAGCCTTGCAGGTCTGGTATTGATGACAGATATTCGTCATCCGCTTAAGTTTTTTGATGAGCAAATGCTGCACTGGGCAAACGATGGTGAGCTACCAGTACATATTCTGCTGACCAAAGCAGATAAACTGAAGTACGGTGCTTCTAAAAACGCCCTCCTTGAGACTCGTAAACGCCTGAAAAAACTGGGCTTAAACTGTACCATTCAGTTGTTTTCGGCTCTCAGAAAAGAAGGTCTCGATGAGTTGGCTGGAATAATGGGCAACTGGTATGAGTATCAGCTTGATGCAGACAAAATCATTGAGTCTTCTTTTGCGTTACTAGAAGGGGCTGAGTTAGAAGACGCTATTGAAAAGGAAAGCGGTGAAAAAGAGAGCGTTGATAAAGAAAACAAATAAACATCGTTGTCTTTAATAAAAAGGGTTTATCGCTATTACGATAAACCCTTTTTTATTGTCTGTTTATTCACTCATTATTATCATCGGTGTGCTATTAGAATAACGAGAATTATAAAAGTAGCTCTACCCGCATAGCAAATCCACTAGCGCTTGTGGAGTATCAACCTGATAGGTTGGATTTTGCTCAGCAAGCTCTACACTCGTTGCCGTACCATAGTTCACCGCTATACTGGTCATGCCTAATGCTGTTGCCATCTGAATGTCATAGATACTGTCGCCGATAAACACAGCATCAGAAACCTGCTGCTGCGTATAATCCAAGATATCGGTCAACATTTGCGGATCAGGTTTTGAGCCTGACTCATCAGCACAACGCGTAATTGCAAAATAATCATGGCTATCTGAGGCATCTAATACACGATCTAGCCCTTTTCTTTTTTTACCAGTTGCTACGGCGAGCGTTTTGCCCTGCTGCTGCAAAGTTTGCAACATATGCTCTATCGGTTCAAATAGCGGCGTACTATGACTATTGGCAATATAGTACTCTGCATAGGTTTGCTGAATCTCACGCAACTGCGCATCGTTTGCCTGCGGATATAAAATCTTAATGCCATTCATTAAACTCAGACCAATGATGTCTTTTACAGCTTTATCAGTCGTCTTAAACCCGTGTGTTTCCCCAGCCACATGCATAGAATCAACAATCAGGCCGATTGAATCCATTAACGTGCCGTCCCAATCAAAAATAATCAACGTCTTATCAGACAGATTGTGTTCTGCTGATGGTTGAGCATTTATAATGCGTTCTGAAATTGTAGCTGGTTTGGTCATGAATTTACCTTAATGAATAACAATAATAAATAGCAGATACTAAAACGTCACGGCGGCTTATTCGTAAAAATAAGATATCGTGACGTTTAAGAAAATACAAAAATAGTTTGGCTTAAGAATTAATTTTGAAAAACTATTCAGGCAACTTCGTTGTTTCTGGTAACCAATCTGCCATATCGTCTGGCAATGGCGCAGTAATGGTCTTGTAGCCTGGAATATCTAAGCGCCATGCATGTAGACACAAACGATGGACACCTGATTTATCATGAACGTTATATTTGTCATCACCCAAGATAGCATGACCGATATGTGCCAAATGCACACGGATTTGATGAGTGCGACCCGTCAATGGCTTGGCTTCAATTAAGCTTACTGGCTGACTATTAATCATAAAGCGATCATGGATAATGATATCAGTCTGACTTTCTTTCGCTTGTGGGTCTTGGCTATCTACTTTCACTCGGCGCTCACCACTAGCAAGTGTATAACGTAGCAACGGCGCATTGATACGCTGCTCATTAAGCGCAGGTTGTCCTTTGGCAAGACATAGATAGTGCTTTTGAATGGTCTTGTCTACCAAATGCTGCTGCAACACTTTGAGCGTTGAGCGTTTTTTGGAAATCATCAGTAGCCCTGATGTGTCTTTATCAATGCGATGGATTAGCTCTAGGTATTTTTTACCCGTCACTTCACGCATGGCTTCGATAACCCCAAAGTCCAAGCCGCTACCGCCATGCACAGCGATACCAGAAGGTTTATTTAGCACTAGCAAACCGTCATCTTCATAGACCACGCGCGCCAGCAAGCTTTTGGCGAACTCGGTACTAATAATTGGTTTCTCGCGCGTTGCTAGCTCTACAGGGGCGATACGTACCACATCTTCACGCTGCACTCTATCGTGTGCTTTGCAGCGCTTATTATTGACGCGTATCTCATCTGAGCGAATCATTTTGTAGATATGTGATTTTGGCAAACCTTTTAAACGGTTTAACAAGAAATTATCCAAACGCTGGTCGTGTTGATGGCGCGTTACTTCGAGGTAGTTCACCTTACCGAAGTTGCTAATCTCATCGTCAGCGCTTTGTGGGCGTGTTTTGCTATTAAAAATAGCAGGGGCTTCATGGGTAGTAGCGTCGTCAGTCATTTTTGAGTTTGTCATTTTTAGTTAGGTATTTACACAAAGATTTGCTATAGTTTAGCATGTTGAGCGACAATTAAGCAGAGGCGACAGCAATAATCATTGTTGTTACAAATAGTTGACCACCATTTTATTGCTTGTCAGCTTTCTACTACTTGCCAGTAAAGAGGTTGACACTATTTATCCTGCTGACCTGACACGTTTCATCTGATTTTAGGGCGCGTTATTTATTTAGAGGTATTACTTACCAAATATAGCCCTACAAATTAAAAATACTGTACTGAATGTTATTCGGTACCATAAAATAAATAGTGACACTAAATACCATCGCGTTAATCACTCTGATAATAAATCAGCTTATTAACCGATTACAACACAACACTGACTCACTAATTGCATGACAACGACCGTACTCGATAACCAATCATTATTTAATGACTATTTATCTGATGGCTCTTTATGCCAGCATAGTTGAGCAAGTATGGGTAGTTTAGCGTTAGGATCGAAAAGTATATCGATAGCTGCCTAAGTATTGGTGGTCAAACAGATGACGATAACAATGTAAATACGATACCATGCTGACAAGCTGGTCCATTACTCTGTTTGCCAAGTACGCCCCGCTGATTACAAAAGCTGCGACACCTAACCTTGAGACACCCAAGATATTATTGACGTTATACAAAGAACGATAAACAAAGAGTAACCAATTGCTTCGCCTGAATAAACAACCGCTGAATGACGCCACTATATAGTAGCAATCATGGCCGCGATATTATTGTTAGACTTTGATGGATGAATGGCAACAGCACCACGCCTTTTTAATATCAGTATTTTTTAGAGATGTAACTGACCCTCGCCCACGCTTACAACGTGCGCTGAAATCACTACCAATAGAACGTACTGAGAATAAGAGCGCTTTGACTCGCTGACCCAATCATATATGTACCAAGTTTACTGATGATAAAATATGAGTACCGTAGCCTTACACCCTATATTACTGATATTAACATGAGCACTGCTCATTACTTCAGGTAAAAAAGAAGCTGTTTATAAAGCCCATGTGCTTTATAAACCCACGATTTACGTTCTACCGTTAATGAACATCTACACACGCTAATCACAATATTAGCCACACTTGCCACTATGTCCTAAAGACTGTCTTATCATTGTCATGCGTACTCATAGGATACAAATATGAAACGCATTTTGATCAACGCCACTCAAAACGAAGAGATTCGTGTCGCCTTATGTAAAGGCAATCATCTGTACGATTTCGACCTAGAAAACCGTACTCGTGAGCAAAAAAAATCTAACATCTATAAAGGTCATGTGACCCGTGTTGAGCCATCGCTCGAAGCAGTATTCGTTGAATACGGTTCTCAGCGCCAAGGTTTTTTACCAATCCGTGAAATCTCTGCTGAATACCTAAGCGGCAACCCACGCGACGAAAACATCAAAAAACTGATCAAAGAAGGTGACGAGCTAATCGTCCAAGTCGAAAAAGAAGAGCGTGGTAATAAAGGCGCTGCCCTGTCGACGTATGTGTCATTAGCAGGTCGCTACCTAGTATTAATGCCAAACAACCCTCGCGGTGGTGGTATCTCACGTCAAATCTCGGGCAAACTGCGTGAAGATATGAAGCGTATGCTGAGCAACCTTGATTTACCAAAAGGCATGAGTGTCATCATTCGTACTGCTGGTATTGGTAAGACTCAGGAAGATTTACAGCACGATCTAAACCACTTGCTCAATATTTGGCAAGCCATTCAAGAACAAAACCAAAAATACCCATCACCGCGCTTGGTTCACCAAGAAGCGGGCGTTGTCACACGTGCTGTTCGTGATTATCTACGTGATGATATCGCTGAGATTTGGATTGATAACGAAAACGCTTACATTGAAGCGGCTGGGTTTATCGATGCGGTAATGCCAAAACAAGCCGAAAAGCTACGCAAATATACTGACTATGAGCCGATGTTTTCGCGCTTCAATATCGAAAAACAAATCGAAACCGCTTATCAGCGTGAAGTTCGTCTGCCATCAGGTGGTTCAATCGTTATTGACCAAACAGAAGCACTAGTCTCTATCGACATTAACTCAGCTAAGTCAACCAAAGGCTCAGATGTCGCTGAGACGGCTTATCATACCAACTTAGAAGCAGCTGACGAGATTGCTCGTCAGCTTCGTTTGCGTGATATGGGTGGTTTGATCGTTATTGATTTCATTGACATGAATGACAATAAGCACCAAAAAGAAGTAGAAAAACGTCTAATCGACGCGACCAAATATGATCGTGCGCGCGTTCAGTTTGGTGATATCTCTAAGTTTGGTTTGATGGAAATGAGCCGTCAGCGTCTACGTCCTTCATTAGAGGAGTCAACAGGCTATATCTGCCCACGTTGTCATGGCAACGGTATGATTCGTGACTTGCGCTCATTGTCGCTATCTATCATGCGTCAAATTGAGCAAATCGCCCTTAAAGAACGTCAAGGTGAAGTACAAGCAGAAGTCCCGACAGACATCGCGGCATTCTTATTAAATGAAAAGCGCGACAGCTTGGTTTATCTTGAGCAAGACAGTGGCACGCGTATCACTATTTTGCCACACGCGCATTTAGAATCACCAAACTTCAAGCTGCACTTCAACCGTGATGGCTTTGCACCATCGAGCTATGAACGTATCACTGATACTCAGCAGCAAGAGCACAGTGACCTTGGCTACAACGTTGACTGGCAAACTGCTGAAAAAGAGCGTCCTGAACAGCAGCCTACTCGCCAGCCTCGTAAAACTGCAGATGATAAGCAGAGCCGCTTAAACACACAGCAGGCCGCAGCTACGCAAGCACAGAACGATACGGTAAATCATAGCAATGATCGTCGTAATCATAAAAACACCAACGATGTGTCGCCTGCACATGCACCGCAAGCTAATAAAACCGCTAGTGTTGCCGCTCCAGTAGCGCCGCAGACACAGAGTGTCGAAGCTACTGCTCAACCAAAAGCCGTCGCATGGTTATCAAACCTATTTGCTCAAGCACCGCAAGCCACTACGACGCCTAGTGTCAGTAGCCGAGATGCCGCTGAAGCAATCGAAGCACTAGTAAACACGGGCGCGCAAAGCTTAGGCTCGTTTGGTCAAGTTGATAGCAATGCATTGAATAGTGCAGCTGCAACTAGTGAGCAGCCAACTCAGCAAAGCAACAGTCAGAAAAACGAAAGCCAACAGTCAGATAATAACGCTAACCGTCAACAGGCGCGTCGTAATGACAGCGATACTGACGACAGCAGCAATGAAGACAGAAGAAGACGTAAGCCGCGTAAGTCTAGATCTTCTAAGCCGCGTCAAAGAAAAGAGACAACTGACGAGGCTACTGGCAACGTAAACAGTAGTTCAGAAAGTGCTGGCTCAAACAATACTGATGACAAATCGTCTGATACTCAAGACCAAAGACAGCAAGACAAGCGTCAGAATGATAACAGACGCACGAACGATCGCAATCGTAATAACCGCCAAGATGGCAATCAACAGAGCAACAATCGTAACGCAAGCGAGCGCAGTGATGCTGATAACGAAAACAGCTCTAAAGCAGATGAGCAAACTCGTACTAAGCGTAAATCGCATAGCCAACGCGGTTCACGCGGTAAGCTAGAGCGCGGTGAGACATTAACGGCTGACAGCGTTAAGCACAGCAAGCAGCAGAACGCTAGAAACAACGATGCTGCCAATAGCAAAAACCAACATAGTGCACGTCGCAATCAAGACCCTAACGAGGTCGTGCTACAGGTCAATGAAGCGCCAACTGAGCTAAAAGCGCCTGAAGTGGTTCATCTATCTTTAGATGATAGCAAATCCACACAAGCTAAAACTCAGCCTAGCGAGCAGCGAAGTGCGACGACAAATAACGTAGCAAAAAATGAGTTTTCAAACGAAACAGCTGCTCAAAAACCTACTGATAAGCATAGTAGCAATAAGCAGAACACTGATAACCAAAACACCAGTGCTCCGAATGCTAACAAGAAAAGCGATAACGAAAAAAGTACGGTGGAAGCAAATGCCAATCAGGTAAATGACGATAAGCGTGCAACTACTGAACAAGCTAAGGTGCAAAACGATACTCCTAAGCATGAGCAGGCTGCTGAAGAGAAAAAAGCACCTGTAGCTGTAGAGGCACCATCGACCTCTACGAGTAACACCGAAAGTAAAGCGGAAGTTCCAACGTCAGTAACTGCTGACGTAGAGGAAGCTAAAGAAACTCAGACTCCAAAACAGCAGGAAACCAAAACTGCTGAACATATGAGTAAGAGTGATGAAGCTCAAAATACTCAGGCTGATAGTAATAATGCAAGCACAAGTAATGTGAGTAACTCAGCACTTGAGCTAACCCATGAAGCACTATTTGGCACACGTTATGTGACTGCTGAGAAATTTGGGCAAGCGAGTAACGATCCTCGTGTAGTACTTGCTCAGCAAGCCACTCAAGCGGACAAGCCAGCTGCCACTAATGTGCCAGCAATACGCGGCACGGTTGGTGAGTTTATTCGTGCCACGCTACCAGAGGCGCAAACGCGCTTAGCAGAAGAAGGCATTATCAACTGCTTTATCGCGACTATTGCGTTGCATAATGAGCAATCTCAGAGTACTGATAATAGCTCTGATGCTGCTAGCAAGAGCTTTGACTTTAGCAACTATGGCTATCAACCATTGGCTGCCGACTACCTCGCACGCTTTGAAGTGATGACTCAAGCTGTGAGTCAATTCGCAGCAGCACAAGGTAAGACAGACGTTGAGCCACGTGCTATCACTAAGCGTGCTAGCAACGATCCGCGCGGACAGCACCCTGATTATCAGGAACCCGCTGTATTGAGTGTACCTGCTGAACAAGTAAGTGACGCGGAACCAGCTATCACTGAGCAAACTAATAGTGAAGTCGATGCGCATCACGTTGAAGCAACTGCCCTAGCCAATCAGACACAGACAGAAAACGTCAGTGTTGATAGTGAGCACTTGCTAGAAGCCGAGCGTGCTCAGTCAGAGGCTAAGGATGTAGAAGTCGAAACCTCTACAGAGCAAACTGTCAATGAGGTAGAAGATGCTGCAGAAAACATAGCTGCAGAGACTGAGCAGACGATTGAATCGGTAGTAGTAGAAGCTACTAAAGAGGCTAGCAAAGATGATAGTCAAGCAGCTAAGTCTAAGACGACCATAGCCAGCTATAAAAACATGATCGAAAATGTGGCTGAGCAATTGCTACCACAGACCGGTATGTTTAATTTGACTACGCCAAAAGTACCAAAGGCGCGCAGTCGTAAGCCTAAGACGGAGCACAAAAAGCCGACGCAGGCTGAAAAGCTCGCATCTGATGATGCAGACAGCGACAGCTAGTCATATAAGCTCAAACGTAAAAGCCCCAAAGCTATTCGTAGCTTTGGGGCTTTTTATCTTAATACAGTCAAACTTACTTGCTAATTCAAACGAGAGACAATAAAAAGCAAATAAGCTTAATGTGCAGAAGACGCTGTGTCATCTTTACCACGGATTTTACCAATAGTAGTAACAATAGCTACCACAATAGCGCCAACAATCAGTCCGACCAATCCATTTAACAATGACGCGGTTAACCCTTCAAATACCCCAGTAAGATGGGCAATGTCTTCTACACTGTGATGCAAAAAGCTGATACCGTGAACGATAATACCGCCGCCCACCAAGAACATCGCAATCGTGCCTGCTATGGACAAAAACTTCATAAGCTTTGGCGCAGCTGCAAGCATAAACTCGCCAAACTTGCGCTTACTATCACCTGCTTGTGAGTTTTCAATCAAATGCAGACCCGCATCATCAATCTTTACGATGCCTGCAACTAAGCCGTAAATACCGACAGTCACGACAGCAGCCACTATCGAAAGTACGATGCCTTTTTGGACGATATCGCCACCAGCTGCTGTAATTGCGCCTAAAGAGATAACAATAATCTCAGCTGACAAGATAAAGTCTGTACGTATCGCACCTTTGATTTTGTCTTTTTCAAACGCGACCAAATCTACCGACTCATCTGCGTTGGCTTTTAAACGGGCATTTTGTTCTTCATCATGAGGCAACAATTTCGGCCAAAACTTGTGAATGACCTTCTCAGCCCCTTCATAACTCAGGTATAACCCTCCGATCATCAATAGCGGAGTAATCAACCACGGTATAAAATAACTGATTAATAGCGCCGCTGGTACTAAAATCACTTTGTTCACGGCAGAGCCTTTGGCTACTGCCCAAATGACGGGGAGCTCACGATTTGGCTTAACCCCTGTGACCTGCTCGGCGTTGAGTGCTAAATCATCACCAACTAAGCCCGCAGTTTTTTTGGCGGCAACTTTGGTCATGACGCTCACATCATCCATTAAGACGCTGATGTCATCGAGTAAGGTTAATAAACTGGCACCTGCCATGTGTGCTCCTTAAAGCAAATTTGTTAAAGTAAGTCGTTCTCAAATGGTTTATACAACGCATTTTATATAGATTTTTATAGAAACAATGCGATTAGCCCTAGATTACAAGTTCAAGCAACTATGTTAAATAGCACAAATGTATCTTATTTTTTGAATTTATGTTGATAGCTATTCTCTAAAGTTGGCTTTACTGATACTTCTTGGCAGCCTTCCCTTTGCTATTATTTGGCGTAAATATGGTAATATGAAGGATGTTATTACCTATCTTTTATTATCAATAAGTTATAAAAACTTCTTCAATGTTAGACCTTTAAAACACTGCCAAGACACATTACTATATAGAAAAGTTTATAGCGTTTTTTATAACGAACTCATGATTAGGCGCGACGCCTATAGGAAACCCGTATGCCGTTCCCCACTGTCAAAAATACCACCTTGCGTAATGCCCTTTCTCGTACCGTTCTATCTCGTTTTATGATAAGTGCGCTGTTAGTTGGTATTGCTGCTGGCTGCTCAAACAATGCTGCTGATGCAACCAGCAATACCAGTGTTGTAAACGCTGCACAGACAAATGCCACTGCTACTAAGCCTTCAGCTGGTAATGATGCAACCGTGGTGAAAGCGTTACAGGCGAACCTAAAAAGCTCTGGTATCGAGGAAACTATCGTTTCAGCTGTACCGACAGATATGGATGGTATTTATTGGGTGACCGCTGAAGGTCTACCTTCTTTCTTTACTGATAAAGCTGGCAAGCATATTATTCAAGGTCAGATCATTGCTGTGGGTGATGCCGCTCCGGTTGATATCAGTGCTGCATTGGTTGCTACGACAGCACAAGAAGCGCTAAAAGCCGTCGATGAAAAAGACATGGTGATTTATCCAGCAAAAGGTGAAACTAAAGCCGTTATTTATGCTTTTACCGATGCAGACTGTGGCTACTGTCGCAAACTACATTCAGAAATGGATGATATTAATGCGCGCGGTATCGAGGTTCGTTATTTGGCATGGCCACGCAGTCAAGAGTCTGTACCAAAGATGGAAGCGATCTGGTGTAGTCAGGATCGTAAAGCTGCGATGGATCAAGCAAAAATCGGTGCCAATGTACAAGGCCCTAGCTGTGCTAACCCCGTGCAAGAACATATGGCTCTAGGCTCAAGACTTGGTGTGCGCGGTACGCCTGCGGTGTTTACCGAAACGGGACAACAAGTAGGTGGCTACTTGCCTGCAGCAGAATTGGCACAAGCAGTAGGTGCTAACTAATCATATGAGTCACTCATATTAGAGTGACTCATATCAACAACTAATATTGGCAATCAAGCATAAATGACATATACATATGCCAAACAAGATTGAAGCTACCGCTTTTTTATAATCGTCAGCTGATATAACCTTGATGGTGTTGTTCTTATAACATTGGCTTTTATGGTATTAGCCTTTAGAACAGTGGCCTTTATGACATGAGCTTTTATAGCATTGTATAGACGTCACAATGCCTTGTCGGTATGATACGATAAAGCGCGATGCAAAATGAGCAACACCCTTTTTATTTGAGCTTTTTTTATTCAACTATGATGAAGTAGATAGGCAGACAGCACTAGACAATGCGCGCAGACGTTATGTTTGATGTTGCAGACTCATTTGACACTGTCACCGCTTATACTGACTTCATTATATTTAACCTCTTGAGGATACTGTGAGTAATTCCATCAAACTAGCGATACTTGGTCTGGGCACCGTCGGAACGGGCGTCATCAATCTGATCAATGACAATTTAAATGAGCTAAAACGCCGTAGCGGACGCGACATTATTATTACCGAAGTCGGTACACGTCGTCAGCGTGATGATATTGATACCAATATCATGCAAAACAGCGATCTGATGGCAATTGCCGCAAGCGACAACGTCGATATTGTTATCGAAGTGATTGGTGGTACCACCTTAGCCAAAGACGTCATTATGCAGGCCATCAAAAACGGCAAGCATGTGGTCACGGCAAACAAGGCTCTACTCGCTGAACACGGTAATGAGATTTTTGCCTTCGCTGAAGAAAACAATGTACACGTTGCTTATGAAGCAGCGGTAGCAGGCGGTATTCCAATTATTAAGGTAATGCGTGAAGCACTGGCCGCCAACAAAATCGACTGGCTCGCGGGTATCATCAACGGTACTGGTAACTTTATCATGACCGAAATGCGTGATAAGGGCCGTCCTTTTACCGACGTATTGAGCGAAGCACAAGAGTTAGGTTACGCAGAAGCAGATCCTACTTTTGATGTCGAAGGTATTGATGCCGCTCATAAATTGGCGCTACTCGCCTCTATCGCTTTTGGTATCCCGCTACAGTTTGATAAAGTTTACTGTGAAGGTATTACTGGTATTACCCTGCAAGACGTGAACTATGCCGAAGAACTTGGCTACCGTATCAAGCATTTAGGGTTTGCAGTACGCCGCGATAGTGAAAACGATGGTGACGCAGGGGTCGAACTACGAGTACACCCGACACTTATTCCACAAGATGCGCTATTGGCGAACGTCAATGGTGTAAAAAACGCAGTATTGGTCAACTCACATCCACTTGGTCAGACGCTCTATTGCGGCGATGGTGCTGGTGCTGGTGCAACTGCTTCTGCAGTGATGGCCGATGTCATGGATTTGGTTCGTGTACTGGGTAGTAAAGACCGCGACGATCAGAGCAACACTGGACATCATGTCCCGCATTTAGCATTTATCCCTGAGCAGCTATCAGACACACCTATATTGCGTGCTGATCAGATGGTAACTGGCTATTATTTGCGTGTGCATGCTTATGATAGCCCAGGCGTACTGGCAGATATCACGCGCATCCTAAGTGATGCCGGTATCAATATTGATGCAATCTTGCAAAAGCCTGCGCATAAAGTAGGTCAAGTGCCGGTGATTATTCTGACGCTACCCGTGGTTGAGAGTCAGATGAATCTTGCTATCGAAAAAATTGAAAAGTTAGAGACCATTACTGATAAAGTGGTACGCATACGACTAGATGAGCTAGCATAAACCACATACTGAAGAAGACAGATGCTTATAATATAAGCAAAAGCTAGCCAATCGGCATCTGATTTCTTGGTAGATACTTAATCAAAACGCACAACAAGGAATAATAACGATGTCAAATGATGCAATTGTAATCCTAAACGGCGCACGTACACCAATGGGTGGCTTTCAAGGCGCACTAAAAGACATGAGTGCTACCGAGCTGGGCGCCGCCGCTATCAAAGCTGCTGTCGAACGTTCAGGCGTTAGCGCTGACAGTGTTGATGAAGTCATTATGGGTTGTATCTTGACGGCAGGACTGGGTCAAGGCCCTGCTCGTCAAGCCATGCGCAAAGCAGGTCTACCAGATGCAACTGGTGCTGTCACAATCAATAAACTTTGTGGTTCAGGCCTAAAAGCAGTCATGCAAGCGCATGACGGTATCAAAGCGGGCAGCTTCAACGTTGCTGTTGCAGGTGGCATGGAATCAATGACCAATGCACCGTATATCATGCCAGGTTCACGTGGCGGCTATCGTATGGGTCACAAAGAAGTCAAAGACCATATGTTCTTAGATGGCCTAGAAGATGCTGATACTGGTAAGCTAATGGGTATGTTTGCTCAAGAAATGGCTGATGAAAAAGGCTATACACGTAAGCAGATGGATGAGTTTGCTATTGAGTCATTGAACCGTGCGCTGACTGCTATCAAAGACAACCATTTTAAAGATGAGATCGAGCCTGTTACGTTTGCAACGCGCAAAGGCGAGCAAACTGTTGATACCGATGAGCAACCTGCCCTTGCTAATGCTGATCGCATTCCTACTTTACGTCCAGCATTTGCTAAAGACGGTACGATTACTGCTGCAAACGCTAGCTCAATCTCAGACGGTGCTGCAGCCGTCGTAGTAATGAAAGAGTCACAAGCGAAAGCTGAAGGCCTTGATTATCAAGCTCGCATTGTTGCTACTGCCTCAAACTCACGTCACCCAAGCGAGTTCACCATTGCGCCAATCGGTGCCATTGAAAAAGTACTATCAAGTGCTGGTTGGTCAGTAGATGATGTAGATCTATGGGAAATCAATGAAGCCTTTGCGATGGTTACTATGGCTGCAATGGACGAGCTGAAACTTGATCATGCCAAAGTAAATATCGAAGGCGGTGCATGTGCCCTTGGTCATCCAGTAGGCTGTTCAGGTGCTCGTATTTTGATTACGCTTATCAACTCTCTAAAGCGCACTGGCGGCAAAAAAGGCGTCGCAACGCTATGTATCGGTGGTGGTGAAGCGGTAGCCGTAGCTATTGAACTTGCTTAAATAAAGTAGGTTTAGCTGACTTAAAGTAAGTTAGCTAAATAATACTTAGATAATTATTGTTTATTGATAAACCGCATTGCTAATGATAATGCGGTTTTTTTGTGTCTGTTTTCTTTCGATGAATGTCGAATATTACTCTGTGTAAAGACTCGTTAACTTCTACCCCCTCCTATGTTATGCCACTTACAGCCTATTACACGCAATTACTGCAAGCGCACACTTTGCTACCTTGCTTATATATCTCATCAAAAATCACGGTGTTAGGATAGCTACAAGTTGATAGGGAAGCTATTCATTTGGCTTACCATCAACTGTAATAAATATGGTTTTACTAAAAACTAATAACAACATCAACCATTACACTATAAAAAATAAACTCGCAAAAAAGGAATATAACAATGAGTCAACTAATCCGTTTAAAAGATATCCAAGCTACTCATCAAGATTTGATTGGTGATGACTATTATGACCCAACGAACAAAACTGCTTACGGTATTAACGAAGAAAAAATCGGTAAGATCGAAGGTGCTTTAGTAGAAGATACCACTGGTCGTATTCGTTACTTAATCGTAGACGCAGGCGGCTGGTTTAGCTCAAAAGAAGTACTGGTACCAGCAGGTTTAGCCCGTATCGTTGGTGATGATGTCTTCTTTGATAGCTTGACCAAAACACAAGTAGAAGCCATGGAAGTATACGATCACAATTATCAATACAGCTATAAAGAGCAGTACGAAAGAGATCGTCAAGCATTTACTGCTGATACACTCCCTGTAGAAGATCGCGTCGATATTGCAGACCACTCTTATGATGCACCAAATACGCTAGAGCTATTAGAAGAGCGTCTAACGGTAAATAAAGACCGTATCGTTGCTGGTCTAGTAAAAGTAGGTAAGCATGTCGTTACTGAAGAGCGCAATGTCGATGTAGATTTAGAAGAAGAACATGCCAATATCCAACGTACTAGCGTAGATCGTCCAACAGATCGTCGTATTGGTGATCTCGATGCTACTGAAACAGTTGAAGTTGAGCTACAGGCCGAACGTGCTCGTGTCAGCAAAGAAACCTATGTTTCTGAAGAAGTAAATGTTGGCAAGACGACCGATCATCACACTGAAACTGTGGTTGAGACCATTCAACGCGAAGAGCTAGATGTTGATGGTGACGGCAACGTGGTTGACCGTGAAGGTAACTTAGTAGACCGTGATGGTATCACAGCAGAAGATGTACGCCGTGCTCGTGGCATGTAATATGCTAATAAGTCATAGTTTAACGACGTAAATTTCCTATATCGTCAGTTAAATATGATAGTAATAATCAGCTAAACTCATATGTTTGGCCATTAAGATCAGAGCATGTCTCTGGTCTTTTTTGTATTCATAACATGAGCGAATGGTTTATAGTATTAAATGTAGCTAGTTAATATATGTAGTTGGCATATAACGTTTTAGATTGTTGAAAACTCATCATTTTATAATTATAAAGGAACAACAATGACTACTGAAAATGGAAGCAGCCTTTACCAAGATGACTTGGATAAAGAACAAAATATCTCAACGAAGCAGACGAATAATACCGTCAATGTTGGACACTTAGAGCTATTAGAAGAGCGTCCTGTAATTAACAAAGAACGCTTAGATGTGGGTAAAGTAACCGTCACCAAGCATTCACGTACTAAGACTGTTGAAGTGCCAATTGAGTTGGTAGAAGAATATATCACCATTCGTACTGAGTACCATGACGCAGAGAGCCAAGATTTACTCTCTGGTAACTATGATGACAAAGACATATTGCGCCACGTCGAGCCTTCTTTGGATAGCAAAGCTGTAGTGACCATTAATGGTAAACAAATAGAGATTGGCGATGAACCGATTGATATTGTGCTATCTCGCCAAGTGGCTACTATTACCAAAGACACCTACGCTATTCAAGATATCGAAATTAACAAAAGCACCCATGTACATACTGATAGCATTCAAGTAGAGCTCAAGCATGAAGAGTTAGATGTGACTGAAGAAGGTCTGTTGGCTCATGGTTCTGATACAACTCCGTTAAAATAAGCGCTGATAGTTTAGCCACTACGAAATTGTATGATTGATAAAGATTATTTCACAACATAAAAAAGCAACGCTATCTTAGCGTTGCTTTTTTAATGCCTATCACTTACTAAATATTGAAGACAAATTACGAAGCTTCATTACACTCGAATGTATTAACATTTGACTCATCTGCACCCGCAGTACGCATGACGCCAGTTTTACGAGCTTCGTGCCCTACACGCCACTGTGTGAAGCCTTGACCACCATCAATTGCGGTCGCCACTTCAAACACTTCAGGATTACTACCTTCATTGGTCTGGTTCAACGTTACTGTACCCATGTCGGTTGCGACAACAACTTGATTGGCATCTTCTTTATAAGTCGCCTCAACTTTTAGTTCAGGGGTACATAGATATGACATCTGCATCACGCCGCTGTTTACTGAAGCGGTGGTATCACCTTCTACTTCGTTAAGCGAAGCGTCTTCGGTATCGACGACGACATCACTAGGTTCAGCAGGCTCCGCTGACATTGGAACAGACTCTTCTGTATTAGCACCCTCTTCCATACCCGACTCTGGCTCTGCCTGTTGCTGACAAGCACTGACCGTCAAGGCGCCAGCCAACAAACTTGTTAAAACTACTGAGCTACGCACTTTTTTTAAGAATTCTACACTCATGACACTCTCCCAAATAAATATGTTAAACACTATAGCGTGTCCATAAATTCACGCCTATGCTGAATTTGTAAGTAATCAATACAAAGTGTTTGTTGGTCTTAGTCTAGCAAGTTTTAAGTTTGCATAAGTTATCTAACAGATATAAAAAAGCCCCTATCTACTTAAGATAAGGGCTTTTTCAGATAAAGGCTATCTTTAATAGCAGTTCAATACATAGCTATTAACTTACTACAACTAGATTTTACCATGACACTGCTTGTATTTAAGACCTGAGCCACAAGGACACGCTGCATTACGACTGATATTCATACCTGCATATGGGTTTGGTTCATTAGCATTACTACCGTTACCTGCTATAGCAGCACCAACGCCAGCTGCCGCAGCACCGCTGTTTAGACTACGGTTTTGTGGTTGCGGCTGAGCAGCTGAACCACTCGCATTGCTATCCAAGTTATCTACATCGTCATGCTCGAACTGCATTTGCATATGGGCAGCGTTCTCACGTTGCTGAATTTCTAATGCTTCCAGTTCTTCCTTGGTTGGGATATGTACACGTGACAAGTCTTGTACAGTCTCAGACTTAATCGCACCAAGCATCATTTGGAACAATTCAAACGACTCACGCTTGTATTCTTGCTCAGGGTTTTTCTGTGCATAACCACGTAAATGAATACCTTTACGTAGCTGATCCATCTGCGTTAAGTGCTCTTTCCAATGCTTATCTAGACTCTGTAGCATGAAATGACGCTCAAGCTGAGCGGCGTCTTTTTCACCCATCTGCTCACGGCGACTGTGATAACGATCTATCGCCGTTTGAACGATTTTCTCACGCAGCCCTTCTTCATCCAGACGGCGATCTTCATCTAACCAATCATTAATCGGCATCGAGATTTTGAACTCGTCTTCTAACTCGTCTTCTAAGCCGTCAATATTCCACTGGTCATCAATAGAGCCAGGTGGAATAAACTGATTGATCATCGCGTTATATACTTCATGATGCATCACTTCGATGGCTTCTAATAAGTCCATCTCTGCTAATAAATCATCACGCTGACCATAGATAACTTTACGCTGCTCATTGGCAACATCATCGTATTTCAGTAGGTTTTTACGAGCATCAAAATCGCGACTCTCAACTTTGCCTTGGGCGTTTTCGATCGATTTAGAAACCATTTTATGTTCGATGGCTTCATCTTCTTTGAGACCCATCGCACGCATCATATTGACCACACGATCGCCTGCGAAGATACGCATCAGATCATCTTCGAGCGATAGGAAAAAGCGTGACATACCAGGGTCACCTTGACGACCAGCACGACCACGTAGCTGGTTATCGATACGGCGTGACTCATGGCGCTCAGAGCCAATGATATGTAAACCACCAGCTGCTACGACTTGGTCATGTTTGACTTGCCATTGAGACTTTAAACGCTGCATCTCCTCTGGACTCACCGCATCGATATCTTCGATAAATGACTGCCAGTTACCACCAAGGATAATATCCGTACCACGGCCCGCCATGTTGGTGGCGATCGTGACTGACTTTGGACTGCCTGCCTGTGCAATAATTTCTGCTTCACGCTCATGCTGCTTGGCGTTTAGAACGTTATGCTTAACGCCTTCTTGGTCAAGCAAGTAAGACAATTCTTCACTGGCCTCAATCGTCGCGGTACCAACCAGTACTGGCGCGCCTTTGGCTTGAATTTCTTTAATTTCGCGAATGATGCCTTTGTATTTGCCTAACTTGGTTAAGAAAATCTGGTCATCCATATCGATACGAGCAATCGGCTCATGCGTTGGAATCACGATGACATCTAGATCGTAAGTAGATTTGAACTCGGCAGCTTCAGTATCAGCGGTACCCGTCATACCAGATAACTTGTCATATAGACGGAAGTAGTTCTGAAAGGTCGTGGTTGCAAGCGTTTGGTTCTCTGCTTGGATCTCAACGTTTTCTTTCGCCTCGACTGCTTGATGCAAGCCTTCTGACCAACGACGACCAGGCATGGTACGGCCTGTATTTTCATCAACGATGACCACTTCGCCTTCATCGACGATATAGTGAACGTTTTTGACAAATACGTGATGCGCACGGATGGCAGCTTGAACGTGAGCCAAAAGTGGCAAACGACTTGGGCTATATAAACTTTCGTTCTCACCAAGCTCGCCTACTTCGATTAAGAAGCGCTCGATTTTTTCATAGCCTTTTTCGCTGATCTCAATCTGGCGATTCTTTTCATCAATCCAGAAGTCTTCTTCTTCGTTATTCTTGTTTGCTTCTTCGTCTTTTGAACGAATCAACACAGGAATAATCGTATTAATCAACGCATACATGCGTGATGAATCTTCAGCTTGACCCGAAATAATAAGCGGCGTACGAGCCTCATCAATCAAGATCGAGTCAATTTCATCGATAATACAAAAGTTTAGCGGGCGCTGTTTTTTCTCAGCAAGACTAAAGACCATGTTATCGCGCAGATAATCGAAGCCGTATTCGTTATTGGTACCATAGGTAATATCGGCTTGATAAGCTTCGATTTTTTCTTGTGGCGGCTGCTGTGAGTAAATCACACCAACCGTCATACCCAAAAACCCAAACAACGGACGGTTTAGCTCAGCATCGCGTGCGGCCAAATAATCATTGACCGTGACCAGATGAACCCCTTTGCCGCTGATAGCGTTTAGGTACATGGCCAAGGTTCCCATTAGGGTTTTACCTTCACCAGTTTTCATCTCAGCGATTTTACCTTCGTGCAAGGTGATACCACCAATCAGCTGCACGTCATAGTGACGCATACCATTGACGCGTAATGATGCTTCGCGGCAGACAGCAAATGCCTCTGGCAATAATGCATCTAAGCTTTCGCCTTTTTGATGTCTGGCTTTGAATTCTTCAGTTTTTTGTTGTAGTTGCTCATCAGACAGGGCTTGTATTTCAGCCTCTCGTGCGTTGATCTTGCTGACCACTTTACGCATGCGTTTTAATTCGCGGTCATTTTTGGTGCCAACCACACTGCCTATAATCTTTGATAACATAATTTTTTGACCTATGGAATATTCGATAATTAGTGCGCATTAGCCAAAGCTTAGCTCTCTGCCTTGTCATCACCCGACTAAGTACTACCTAATTTAGTATCGCCCAATTAAGTGTGCCGTCATTATATATGGTTATGACGCTGATGGATACAAGGGCAGCGAGTAGATATTTGCCGCAGTAAAAACCTAGTAGGACGTGTTAAAATAGCGAATACCTTGTTAAATTTCTTAGCTTTTTCAGCGACTTTATTATTTTTCACATTTTGATTTTTATACGCTTGCTACCACTGCGTCTTGGCTCATAATTTATCGATATGCCATTTATCTATAAGTAACTGGCATATCGATAAAGCCAAAGCTATCTATCAAATTCATATATAAGATAAATAACCCTTTAGCACCCCTATCATAAAATACTCATTACCATTCATTAAAGCACTATAAGAGACTCTGCATGACCGTAAAGCCATCTGTACAAAATCAGTCGTCAACTCCTAATTCATCAGAAAAAACCTTATCAAAACAAGAGACCTCTGACTGCTTAAGTATAGGCGATACCGTCTATAACCTAGCAGACCATACGCCGATGATGGTGCAATATCTAACCATGAAAGCCAACTATCCACAAGCATTGCTCTTGTACCGGATGGGTGACTTCTATGAGCTGTTCTTTGATGATGCTAAGCGAGCGGCGCAAATATTAGATATCACATTGACGCGCCGTGGTACGGATAAAGCAGGCAACACGATAGCCATGGCGGGCGTACCGTTTCATGCGGCAGATAGCTATATGGCACGCTTGATCGCTGCTGGGCAAACCGTCGTTGTATGTGAGCAAATTGACGAATCGACAACTGGCAACGCTGATAATAAGTCTAATGTCCCTGCGATGGGCGATAAACAGAAAAAAGACAAAAGTAAATCTGCTGCTGGTAGCATAATGCGCCGCGAAGTGGTCAAAACACTTACAGCTGGGACCATCACCGATGACGCATTGATTGCCCCCAGTCATACGCCAACTGTGGTCGCCATCGATATTGCGACTATGAAAACGCAAGACCATAGCCAGACGTTACAAGCAGCCGTTAGCCAGATGGATTTGGCTGCGGGTACACTGACTACCCAGACACTGATAGCAGATAAAAACGATATAGATGGCTTGCAAACTCAAATGCTGACTGTATTAGCACGTTTTGCGCCTAGTGAATGCATCATTAGCGAAGCGCTTATTGATGGCGTTGGCGGCAGCATTGGAAGCAATGATACAGAGTGGCTACTGTGGTTACGACAAAATCTGGACTGCCCTATTATAGAAGTTGCTGCCAATGACTTTCATCGTGAGCATGCCAGTGACACGCTTTGTCAGCAGTTCGAAGTCCAGCGTCTCGATGGGTTGGGCATCCATGAGGCTCCACTTGCACAAACCAGCTGCGCTGCGCTTATCCACTATGCGCGTCAAACTCAGCAACGCCACGTGCCACAAGTCAACCAACTCATCGTCGAGTACAGCGATGACTACCTAATTATCGATGCCAATAGCCAGCAAAATCTCGAGCTATTTACCCCTGTTAGTAGCAACGGCACTTCTTTGATATCTGTGCTGAATCACTGTCAGACTCCGATGGGCAAGCGTTTACTCGTGCAGCAAATGAAACGTCCACTGCGTCAGCATTCACGTATCACTATGCGTCTAGATGCGATAACTTGTTTGCTAAACCCAAAGAGTGACTCAATTGAATCAAACCAAGATGTAAAAGGTAGCTTACTGGTTACACGTTTACGAGAAACACTGAATACCATTGACGATATTGAACGAATCAGCAGTCGAATCGGGCTAATGAGTGCTAAACCTCGTGACTTGCGCAAGCTTGCCGATGGCATCGCTAGTGGTGATCAGCTTACTACTCTATTGACAAAATCCGGTATCAGCCATGAAGACGCGGGCCTATTACCAATGCTGATGCAGCAATTGCCAGCTGAGTTACCTGCTGTTCAATCCGTTGCCGAATTAATCGAGCGCGCTATTGTCATTGAACCGCCTGCGCATATCCGCGATGGAGGAATGCTAGCAGCGGGCTTTGATGAAGAGTTTGATCGCCTTACTCATTTGCATGACAATATTCAATCGACGCTAGACGAGATGGTCGAGCGTGCCCGTCAAGACAATCAATTACCGAGTCTAAAAGTTGGCTTTAATAAAGTCAGCGGCTTCTATTTCGAACTGCCCAAAATGCAGGCGAAGAATGCCCCTGCCCACTTCATCCGTCGGCAAACGCTTAAAAGCAGTGAGCGCTTTATCACTGATGAGCTAAAGGAAGTCGAGACAGAGTATTTGAGCGCTCAATCTTTGGCGTTGGCACGTGAAAAGCAGCTGTATCAGGAGCTGCTCACTCATTTAAACCAACATTTAGCTGAACTACAACAGCTTAGTGCTGCTATCGCCCAATTAGATGTGCTAAGCAATTGGGCCCAGCTTGCCATGACGTGTAACTGGCAGCGTCCAATCATGGGTTTACATACGGAAGACCAAAGCGAATCAGTAGCCAAAAGTCAAACCAACATTGATATTCGTCAAGGTAGTCACGTTGTGGTCGAAGCGGCATTGAATCAAACAAATGCGAATAGTAGGAACGGTAATTCATCAAGTACAAACCACTTTGTTGCCAATGACTGTGCACTAGGTAGTAACGAGCATCCCGAAAGGCTGCTTCTGATTACCGGTCCTAATATGGGTGGCAAATCTACCTATATGCGCCAGACCGCCCTGATTGTACTGCTCGCGCATTGCGGCAGCTTTGTGCCAGCAGCTAGTGCTCATATTGGTGATATCGATCGCATATTTACCCGTATTGGTTCAGCTGATGATTTGGCAGGCGGTAAATCCACCTTTATGGTAGAGATGATTGAAACTGCTAACATTCTTAATCAAGCAACAAGCAAATCGCTAGTATTGATGGATGAAGTCGGACGCGGTACGGCGACCACTGACGGTCTCGCTATTGCTCATGCCTGTGTCAATCGCTTGGTCGAGATTGGCTGCCTGACATTATTTGCCACCCATTATTTTGAACTGACAAAATTGGCGCAGAGTACAAATTACACTGAAAGCAGCCATGCTAATATTCGTAACGTGCATGTCGCCGCTAGTGAAGTCGATGGCCAATTATTGCTATTGCATCAAATACGCGCGGGGGCAGCAAGCTCTAGCTTTGGACTACACGTGGCAAAAATGGCGGGTATTCCCACCCAAGTACTAGAGGATGCTAAGCGCTATCTAGCAGACAACTTGCAGTTAGACCATTTAACCGTAGAGAAAGCAATAACTGTTGATGATAAAAATGAATTAGCTAAGTCAGTAAAGGATAAACGGCAAGAAAGTTATAATGATGCTACTTTAAATCAAGAAATAACTCATACCGCTCAGATATCGGACACATTGGATAATCCGAAACAAAATCAGCTATTTAGCCTACAAGACGAGCTAAGTATGATTGACCCTGACAGTCTGACACCTAAACAAGCGCATGATTTACTTTATCATCTGAAGAAAATCATTAGTCATTAAAGGGAATTGTCAAAGTGTAGTAAAGGCGCTAAAATACGCTTTATTTTCCAACTATTCTATGTAGCCCTTATAGTTGATTTAATTCAAAAGAATTACAATGCAGCTGAGCGCAGAGGTATAAATAATACTTCAAGCAAGGTTGACACAGTAGTTCTTTTGAAAGAGATTGACTATATCAGCCAAACCAATAACAGGTAGACCACTATGACCTTTGTCGTTACAGATAACTGCATTCTTTGCAAATACACCGACTGTGTGGAAGTCTGCCCTGTGGACTGCTTTTATGAAGGCCCGAACTTCCTCGCCATCGACCCTGATGAGTGTATCGACTGCGCGCTATGCGAGCCTGAATGCCCCGCCAATGCGATATTTTCAGAAGATGAAGTGCCAAAAGGGCAAGAAGTATTTATTCAGCTAAATGAAGAGCTGGCACAAAAATGGCCAAACATCACTGAGATGAAAGGTCAATTGCCAGAAGCGGCAAAGTGGGATGGTGTCGAAGGCAAGATTCAGTATTTAGAGAAGTAGATTTTTATGCTATAAATGATTTATTTTTCATAAATTAGGCTGTGGCTTTTGCTGCGGTCTTTTTTTTATCTAAATTCTACTCTAATAATTATCTCGTAGTCTGTGTTTTTTTAACTCTACCAAGGTCGCAAATCTACGATTGCCACTACTTGATTATCTTCACTCTTATTTAAAAGTACCGTCATATTTACCGCTTTTGCTTGCAGAGGTACAAAACTATCTGCTTGTGGATATTTTTTCAATAGAAACTGGACGTCATTTTTATTATTATACTTCTCTAGTAGTACTAAATCCTGTGCACGCTCTTTTATTTGTGTGCTTACTTGCTCAATTGGTATATATCTTTCTGGTCTTTGAGCAATAGAAATACCGTGAAGCACCTCATCAAACATATTACTGTTGCGCTCTTCATTATCTGCTGATAACTCAACGCCAACGTACTGTGGAGATAAATAGCTGGGTTTTTTAAATCTATTATCAGCGTCGTTAATCTTAGTAGTGACCAAATCAGTATGCAAAACAAGCTCAAAACGATCAACATTATAAGCTATCCATATAGGCCTTATTTGATAAACACCATAAATAGAAATCATTAAAAATATCAGCTGCACTAGCGCAGATATAACCATATCTTTTATAAAGTCCGGCTTTGTTTTTCTAAAAATCATCAATGCTAAGCCAACAGCCAGTCCTATATTAACCAAAGCTATTGTCTGTAACAATTTTTGAGTACC
Source organism: Psychrobacter sp. 4Dc (assembly GCF_002836715.1). Lineage (GTDB taxonomy): Bacteria > Pseudomonadota > Gammaproteobacteria > Pseudomonadales > Moraxellaceae > Psychrobacter. Next base: position 20,053 of record NZ_PJAT01000134.1, on the reverse strand, counting down.
TGTAGCGAGTAACAAAGGGTGTGGATACCATAAACTGTAGAAGACTGTAACAGCTACTAGAAGCACCACTGTCGCTATCGCTAGATACATCACACTAAACTTCAGTTTATCACTCATTCTTTGACTACCATGCTTTTATATTTGTTAGAACAAAAAAAAGACTGGTTACCCAGTCTTTTATATATATCAATTAGCTATTACCTAAACTAACTATTAACGACAGTTACTTGGTGCTAACTCAGAAGCTAAGGTCCCTTTTGTTCCAATAGTAAAAGAACTACCAGCTGCTTTACAAGCCCAGCTAATATTACCTGAAGGTGGAGTATATGCTTTTGTAGAGTTAGGTAAGGCTACAGGCTTAGTATTAGGGCCAGTATATGGTACTAATACCAATGTATTAGCTTTAGCCACAGCTACAGGAGTATCATAAGAAATCGTGACCTCACCATTAGCATCTGTAATACCCACACTTTTAACGTTTACAGTTGCAGAAGGAGCTGTCCAGCCTAAGCTATACTTAGCTGCATTCGACGCATTTTCTGTAACTGATGTTTTAGCTGACGAGGCCAGTGATAAGCCTTCCGAAACTTTAGCACGTTTAGTGTAATCCTGATAAGCAGGAAGCGCGATCGCCGCCAAGATACCGATAATAGCGATGACGATCATTAATTCGATTAAGGTAAAACCTTTTTGAGCGTTCATAGACTTGTCCTTTAGGGCAAAGTGATAACAAATTAATTGATACGTTATTCGGTATCACTATTTGCTATCTATCATAAATATAGGGTTTGTTAGGTTGAGTAGTTACTTAATCTACTCATCTAACCTTCGTACTATTATTGTTGCAGGTAGCGTGCCAACTTATTATCGTTAACCTAATTATTATTATAAACAATATGTTTTTTATTGATACCTATACTATATAGATGCTTATACTTTTGGTATTTGATAACTGTCTGTGTAAATATTACTACTATATTGCTTAAAATTGTCAGTTTATGTAATAGACAGATATTTAGTGTAATGACAGCTGACATTTTTTGTCAGCTATATACAAAGTATCTCACTAGAAAATCATCTCCATTGATCGCCTGTTCCGCATTTTTTACTTGTACCATCCCCACGACATTTTATGCTTTGAAAATTTAAACTCAATGTACCATCGTTCGCCATTTGACTGGCATTTTTAGGCGTGGCTATGATACTCCAATCCGAGGTGAGCGGATTAGGAGTAAAGCTTATTGTATATAGAGCATCACCTTGCTTAGGATAATCTCCGCTCAACCCTGTAATCAGAGCATTGCTATAGGCCCCTTGCGCCAACTTACGACTTTGTATTTCAGAGGCAATATTATGCATCTCGCTCATCATATCGGTGCGTTTAGTCTTGATAACATATTGTTGGTAACTTGGATAAGCAATTGCAGCTAGAATTCCAATGATGGCGACGACGATCATTAGTTCGATCAATGTAAAACCAGAATGCTTCTTAAAAACGGTGACTGTCGTGTTCGAATCAATCCACATCACCACTCTCCTTGACCCGTACCACAATCACTATCTCCTATTTTCACTTTATTTTTATTTTGACAGCTTAAACCTGTGCTAGATATCATAAAATATCTAGCATATTCTGTAATCCCCGAACCTCTTGGTTCAGCTAACATCTTCCAGCTTCTACCAGTTGTATTGTCAATACCTGTCGTAGTAGCTGGTACTAATGAGCTAGCAGTATTGGCACCATCCACTAATGTAATCTGATAATGATAATTGGTTGAATCACTACCTTGAGGAACATAAATAGTCGTGTTATTAGCATCATAGGCGTACGTCGCTGCGCTACTACTGCTAACTACTTTTGGTCTAAAACCTTTATAAGTTAGCGCTGTTGCCCGCCATCGCTCTAATTGTATCTCTAACTGCAGCATTTTAGCTTGTACATCACGTTCAGCATTCATAATCGCATATTGACGATAGCTTGGGATCGCAATAGCAGCTAGTATGGCAACAATAACCACGACAATCATCAACTCTATTAAAGTAAAACCTGATGATTGAAGCTTTGGGTTATTACCGTGGCTCTTAGCTGAAGCATGCACTCTATTTTTCCTCTTCATAAAGCTCATACCATCTTTTCGGTATGAATTTATATTTTTCATACCCAAGATTACTGTCGCTTGTGGCTTTACCGTTTGTAGCGACTACATTATCAGACTTACCACCACTACCAGTTGTACCATCATTTACTATTGTATTATTCGTTACTTGCAAGCCAGCCTCATCGGTTTGGTTTAATCCCCCTGAACCAACATTATTGTTATTTCGATTAGCAATTTTAACTTGGTCAGCCAGTGACTGTGGACCGATCAGCATTTTGACATTACGCTGGTCTTTACTATAAGCACCTAATGTCAGTTCTTGTATTCCTTTACCAGCCCGAGTATATCCAGCTGTTCCATCAAGCGATTCAGTATCATCGCATACTCCATAAGGCATACAATATACTTGTCGTTCTGAGCCGCCTACTACTCTAGCAGAACAGTTATTTGTCTGATCATAAACCATTTCTGGACTATAGACAGTTGTATATAATCTATTGCCATATGCTAAAGGTTCTCCTACAGACTTTACTCCCTCTACACCGCTATACCCATCAAAATAGGTTAGTGGATAACGCCAGCCTGCATAATCGTAGATATAACGTTTCTCATCATCGTCATAGGCTCCTTTCGCTATCGTCTGTAACAGCGTTTTACGATTAGTTATATCTTTCAAAGCATCATTTTCATTAAATGGTAGGTTAACTAAATCATCAATTGTTTTATCTGTAGTCGTCAAACTATCAGCTGTATAGCTAAAAATACTAGGTTGAGCGATATCATAATCAAAAAGATTAAATAAATAGTTAGGGTTATCAGTATCTCTCAGCATAGAAAGCGGCGTACTGCGATCTCCTGATGCAATGGTTACCGAAGCAAATATTTCTTGATAGGGACTGGTGTAGAAACTGACAATGGGTCTCTCGTAGAACCGATATGGTAGTGTCTGCCCAGAGCTAGCATTGAGCACTCTAACTACTCGTTTTACCAAACTGGCATTTGTAGCACCTGAGTTTAGATCAACGCGGTACACACTCCCACCTAGATCCGCATAATACAGATGATCAACATTGCCGTCATCGTCACGATCTAAGGCAGTAACTCCAGCTACCACACTATGCTTCATACTATCGACTTTAGTGTGGTTCGTACCACTATCGCTACCTGATATAGATGAGATAATGCTGCCATCACTGGCATCTAATATATAAACCACATTACCTTCTGCCTGAGTTTTTTTATCGCAACTTGTGTTGTCACCACTAGATTGTAGTTGGAAGCTTGGGTTTTCATAGCAAGTATCATAACCACCAGCAACGATGATCACATCCTTAGATTCGTATTTTGTTCCGTTTTTCACTCTGATTTTTGCAGCCGTAGGCTCACTCCACACTTGACCTAGACGGGAGAAACCAGTATCAGTCGTATTTTTAGAGAATAAGAAGGTTGGTTTGTCCTTTGTAGTGAGATCTAAGCCGTATATGCCTTTACCACCCATTCTTAGGCCACCATAAGCTTTTACTGACGTCGCTTTTACTTTTTTGGTGGTTCCTGAAAAGTCATACTCTAGCACTGAACTACTCGTCCATGGTGCGTCAACGCCGAATACTGTTCTGCCTACAGAGCCTTCACTGTCGGCTTTCAGCGCTTTTAGTTGCTTCTTGATAATAGTTTTAGGAATAAAAGCAAAAGTTTCCTCGCCTTTTTCTGCTGATACTAAGTGTAATGCACCATCCATGGAACCAAACATAATATAGTCATCACGATCTTTCTCATCGTTAGATATCTCACCATCAGTTGTAAAGTCTGCACCATACGACACTTGTCTTGGCTTTGAATGAACGACTCCTCCTAATACCTTCACCTCTTGAGTTGGTGGATTTTTTACTATGTCATTAAATGCTGTTGTTTGTTCGGCGGCTGTATTTAAAGCAGTAATAGTTGCTGCAGCATCTGTGGACACGCTGTATCCCAAAAAGGATAGTAGATACAACTTTTCTGCTACACCATAATCTGAATCCAATTGATCAAACCCAATCACAGTACCATTTGTCACTTTAATATTTACTAACTTGGCATTACTACCTGTACCACTCTCAACATACACATTACGAGTAGTACTAGCATTAGTTCCGGCAGTCGGCGCCTTTAAACGTGCATAAGCGCCACCTGCATAGATCGAATTATTCGCACTTTCACCTTTATCATTTTTGTAATCTGTGGTACTCCACAGATCTTGAGTACTTGTGCTTAAATCATCTGGAAAATCATCACCATCATCATCTACATATAATCTACTAGACTCACTAAATGGGAAAGTAGATTTACCATATAGCGTACCTTGATAGACATTGTATTTCTTTAAATTTCCAGGCCATACATACTGAGAACCAGCTACTTTTGGCTCGAGCATAGGTAAATAAGCAAATGGCTGTAAATTAGTAGAGCTTAATGGATCATTGGGAATCGTAATGGTACCTGAAGGGGCTGTTTCGATAATTTGAGTTAGTTTAGCTGTAAAGCTCGTCACGCTAGCTGCAAGGCTATCCGCATCTGTTGTATAATAAAACCCACCGCCACCATACGCCTCACTACCGAGTTTACATAGGTTTCTGACATGTTGAGAAGGATCATCTGATCCTGGTGCTGTGTTATCACAATCATATACTGTCTTACCAGTGCCATCTACCGAAGTCTTAATACCAGCAAATTCTTTACCAAACCCGACCGTGGCGGTTAGTATTGAGCGTTTGGAAGGATTGGTGACGTCTCGCAGTTTTTTAGAGTACTCACCCATACATGCCCAGCCAGTGCTATTATTAATCTTGCTTAGACCACCAGAACAAGTACCGTCCAGACTCAAAGCGCTTCCATTTCCTTCGAGACTTAAGTTCATCAAACCAGAAGCAGTGGAATTAGACGATCCGTTAGGTACACCATCTGTCAAAAAGTAAATGCCATAGCCACTACATTGCGAGTCAGAAACCGGGGCTGCATAAGTAAAATAGTCATCATCTGGATTTTTAGTATCTAGAGCTGACGCAGTATAGCCACTTTCATCGGTATCTTTTACAATACTAACTTTTTGATTACTTTTGAGGTAGTAACGAATGTCTCCACCTTTTTCTATCCAGAAGTCGTCAACCCCTCCAGGGATAATTTCTCTAGCTAAGCCATCATTACCTGTCAAGCTATTGACTATTCTACTGTTTTCGATTGCGGTGTATCTTCCTGGTCTACAATCGATTGCTGATAAACGATCGCTACTTCCTGTGCCAAGAATCGTTGTTATAGTAGACAAATTACTATCACACTTTTCTAATACAAATCTTCCATTAATCTTAGTTGTTCTACCTAAGACTTTAAAAGCTCTTTCATTTCCCTCTTCTTTAGTAACAGTATTGGTACCCATCATATACGCACCTGCTTCAGCATAAGCATTGGCGGCTGGTGTATTACCACTTGCGCTAAAAGCTGTTAGAGTAGCAATAAGTTTAGTACGTTGTACTTCGTCAAGCTTACGTGCTGGTACTAAGATACTACCTGCTTTGCCATCAACCCATCCATCACCGTCTTTGTCCACAGAGTATTGACCCAGACCGATGATATTATTACTTGATAAGGTATAATTACCGGACGCATCTTTTTTTGATAATAAATCCGTCAAAGCCTTTTGTAATATGGTCAGTCGAGAATCACCACCCCTAAAATCTTTCGTACTCATAGATCCCGAAGTATCGAGCATTAGCGTTAGTACAGCACCACCTGATTCTGCTGCTTTATATATTTCCAAATCACCCAGATCGTTCCTACCCGCATTAACGGGTAAAGCCACCATAGAGAGTGCAACGGCATAGCATAAAGGCTTAACAGTCTGGCTAAGCTTAGAATATCGTAACTGATTAGGTATGAGCTTTTTTAAAATCATGATGAGTACTCTTATTTAACTACAACTGTTAAAAGGGCTAATGGATGCCTTGTTTATCTATCAATTAATTGTTAGCGGCTGTTTTACGGTTACCATTGACATCAATGCCAACCAGTTTCTGACAATCTTCATCTATTTTACCGTCTCCTACACCAAACCCATAACAAACAGTATTGTCTATGACGTTCTTAACATAAGCTTGCTGAACTAGTGTTTTAGTCGCAACCCCTTCATCTTTCATACATTCATCCAGTGATTCAGTGCTACCATCATTAGGGTCAATAGGTTTTTTAAGACAGTCGTTTATATCTTCCTTACTAGCATTCGATAGACTAGGTAATATAGAAGTAGAACGAATATTAAAGACAGCAGACTCGTTGCTTGGCTCATTAGCTTGTATACCAGATCCTTGTGTTACTGATTTAAAGCCCCCTTGTCCTACAACTACACGCGATGGGCGAGTAATATTAATTTGCGTTACTGAGTTACTACGAGCACTAGAGTAGCTTTCCGTCTTTGATATATCACAGTATCCACTACCCGTTGTCATCACCGTACCCCCATTAGGTTTTATGATGCTGGCTTGATTCAATTTAGCAAAGCTATTTAGTCGTGCGTTATAACAAAAAATATATTGATCATCGCGATTTGTACTACCTGCTTGAGAAAGATAATAGCCAAACATTCCCGTCCCTTCTATCACTGCATCTACATAATCTTGATCTGTATCGTTATCAAATATTTTCTCAATACGCTTATTTGCGCTATCTGAAGAGTTTAATAAAAACGTGTCTATTTGATCAGCAGTGGCTACTTTTAAATCTGTTGTACTTCTCTTAACCGCAATAATACCCACTAAAGTAATGAGCATTAAGAACATCAATACTACGATAAGAGTAACGCCTTCCTGTGATTGTCTAGTCATCTCATTTATCCTCTTTCAGTCAGATTATCCGCTTCATCAACTAGATACTGGGTATAGAGCTTTCTTTAACAGCTCTTGAGTTTCTCAACATAATATTCGACTCATATACTCTGCGAATAAAAGCGCTGGAAGTATCTGAAGACAAATCTCTTTTTTCTCCAAATACTATAAAACTAGATGCTCCACTCTCCCCTGTAATGGGGCGATCAGCTCGTACTAAAACAGACAGTTTTGCAGATATAATATCTGTCGTCGTTATAGTAGACGTACTAGCTGAAGATTCTGCCTGTTGAACAGTTTTCAAAAAACTCATATATTGTTCAGGAGTAAAATACCTTAAACTAACCGAAGTATTAGTTGGACTGGTAGCGACAACCTCTACTCCTAGCAAGACACCAAAATAATCAACTCTTGGAATAACGACTTCTCCAGCATCCCCAAAATCTCTTATATTCCGAGTAGCCACTAATTTAGTACTGTCCTTACCACTGATTTCTTGTGCTGCAAGTTCTGCTGTATTCAAGTCTTCTTTGATATAACGTCCAGCGTCACAACGTAGCTCATAACTTTTTATACTTGATTCATAATTAGACTTATTACTCTGAGTGACTTCGTTAAGAAAATACCTTTCAATAACAACCTGTCCTGGTATCATCGTCAAACGTCCATCCCGATCTATCTCTACAGGCCCTCGAACTAAAGAACCTTCACAATCGTACATGTTTTGCGGCGCTTCATACTGTATCGTCAGTTGTGAACTTTTCAGGCCTGCAACATTACTATTTTCTGCGTTCCAAGCATTATTATCACTGCTGGTACTCTGGTTGCCGCTTCTAGTTAGATACCCATCTGTGATATCTGCACCACCAGCACTCGATTTCGTTCCTCCCATTTTGATACTATTCATGTTGTTTTTGGAAGTATCTGTCTGAGTATCACTAACCAAACTGCTGTCACTAGTCATGACTAAACCGGCTAAAGGGGTAAAAGGATTGTTAGTATCTGCCATTCCTAGATTGCTGAGTCTTACGCTTTTTTCTATATTTTGAATACCAAAAATACTCGCTTCTAATATATCTGTACCGCCAGCCTGTACGCTACTGGTTTTAACGCTGGTCAAATAAATTTGCATGACCGCTGCTGAGATTAAAAGACCTAAGGTAAGAGAGATCATTAGTTCTATTAAAGAAAAGCCGTCCTGAGTATATTTAATATTCATTAGTAAGACTCCATAATCAAGCAATCAGAGCCTGCATGATATATTCCAAGCTCATCGGCACAAGCCTTACTACTCGCTGAACTGACTCCAAACACTGGCTCTGTTCCGTTCCATGAAGTGATAATACATTGACGTAACTGTTTGTCCGCAGTACCGGGACAAGTAATCATATTGAGTAAAACGCCGTTTTCACATGCTTGTTTCATCGTACTCCAGCTATTGTATTGACCTAGCTGTTCTTCGGTACATGACTCACTATCACAGTTCTTTGTGACAGTACTCGTTTTATAGTCTTCGACAGCTGCACAGTAATTCTTTGAGGCAGATACTTTGCTTAATACACTTTGGATATCCTTTTGATAAGCCAGTATATTATTAGAATTTAATCGTAAATCTTCAGACAAGCCACGCATTACTGTATTAGCATTTGCTATTAGCACGCTATCATCTGTTGCTTTTATAGATACCATATTGAGTGCACTAAATCCCAATACTGCAACTGCTAGTAGTAACAGAGCAACTAGCACCTCAACCAAACCCACACCTTGTTGGTTAATAATTTTAGTCATGGGCACGTTCCTTCGGATCTATTACTAATAACGGCAGTAGCACTGACTAAGATTTTTATAGGACTAGCTGCACTATTGCTATCGCATATAGTATATGTGGTAACTTCTGCGACTTTATTTGGTTTAAATTCATTACTGCTACGATCTGATTTAATTGTACTTTTAGCATCATACCTATAACTTTCTACCGTGCTATCTACCGTACCTGACACTATATGCTGAATATTTATTACCTTACTAGTATTATCAAAGCTTATCGTTAGTGGTTGACGACGAATAACGCTTTCGACTTTAGCTTCTTTTAGTGCATTAGCAAGCGTCGCAGCTGTCGACTTCACACGCTGATTAGCAAGTTGGGTACTAATATTCGGCGCTGCAACACTTACAATAATTGCAAGGACAGCAATGGTTACCATTAATTCAATTAAGGTAAAACCTGAGCTTACGTTCTTTAGCTTAGGTAGTGGAGTGTTCAAAGATGCATTCACATCGTGTTCCTATTTAGCACTGCTAATGTCTGTCTCTTATCAGTCTTTGTTTTAAAATAACTAAAATCTAGTGTCAGTTTTGCTAATAGTTTTATAATTAGCTTAACTAATAATATGCAATTTTTGTTCCACAACATTCTGTTCATGTTATATACGGATGAACAATAATACATACTTGATAGACCAGTAAATATGTATGTATTTAATAATATAGCGTTACGATGATATATAAGCAATATATTAATAATTTCAATTAGATAGATGATTTTTAGGACTGACTGCCATGTGCTAATACGTAGGCAGAAATTTGATAACTATTGTGGCTGCTATCTTTTGCTGATTTCACTGTTGCAGGTGGAATGAACGCTCGCGCTAATGCTTGTAAGCTTGCACCTGTGGTAGATACATCATCGAATAGTAGTAAGCGTTTTGTAGGGGGCTTTTCGATTAGAGCAAAAGCGTTATCTAAGTTACTAAGACGTTCGGCACGAGTCAGTCCTTGCTGACTAATTGTATCGTCAATGCGCTTAACGCCTTGCCATAAAGGGATTTGCCAATGTTTAGACAATTGGGCAGAGAGAATACTGACAGGATCGAACCCACGTTTGACCAATCGTTGACTTGTCGTTGGCATAGCAACAATCACACTGTTATTGCGATGACAACCGTGTGGACGCGGTAATTGACGTATGGCATGTAATAGTAACGGCAATTTCGTCATATCCTCTTGATGCTTAAATGCTCGGATAGCTTGACGTATCGGATACTCATAGTAGGTGGAGGCTTGGATAGATAGAGATATACTAGGAGCGATATCCACTTCAAAAGGTCTTGGCAACCAAGTAATATCATTGTGACAGTGATCACAAAGTAAACCACTGCTCAAATAGCTGTTTGCTTGATGAATGATATCAGTAAGAAAAGAGTGTTTCTTTAAGGCTATCCGTGTAGGCGGCGCATTCGTTATATTATGTAGGCTAGATTGTGTTTGATGGTGTAGTAGTTGAGATTGTGGTGTACTACGATAAATACGGCATAGTTGGCAGCGCATATCCATATACTCTGCCAACCACAGTCCAGTTTGATAAGGCGCTAAACAGCGCATAAACTATTATTTTTCATAACTTATAATAAATTCCACCTATGTTAGAGCCTTTCTCAAATTGATGCTCTTTCTAAATTAAAGCCCTTTCCAATCGTTCAGTACGATACCAAAGCCGATAGAGGTATTTTCATGATTATAATCAATGATCGACTCACCATATCCCTGGAATAGCTGAACCATACCATTAACGTTTTCTGAGATAGGATAGATATAGTCGATTTGCGCAGCACCTTTATTGGTACCTGGATTGTAGCGCAAGGTACCGCTAATGCTCTGATCAGCCGGCAAGTCGTACAAGAATTTGATATCACCATAGCCCATGTAGTCTTCGATATCTGGATTATCATCATCGCTACTACTTTCGTTATTTACTCGAGCCCATAGGCGCGGTATGACTGAGAGTCTGCCCCACTCTGCGCCCGCCATGAGGTAAGCACGATTCCATGAACGTGATAATGGATCATCTTGTCCATTCGAGTGATGCACAGCACCTGCGCCCAACATACGCAGACGTCCACCAAAAGGCAAATCTGCTGTCACAGGTTGGGTTAAGAATATTTCAGGTTGATAATCGGTAGCACGGAATGGACGTGAGTTGTCTTCGTTATAAACTTGCCAATGTGATTCTTGGGTATAACCAAACCATAGGTCAGCACTGGTATCAAACAAATCTTCTGCGACTTTTGTTTTTAGGGATAATTGGAATTTTAGCTCAGTTTCGCGTATATCATTAGAATCAAAAGGATCTGTTTCTTGTGATGGTGTATTTGGATTTAAATTGGGATCGAAAGTATAAAATAATGGCAACAGATATGTCGGCCGATATGGTCTAACCGTCCAAGTACCACGCTCACTGTTTTTATCTAGGTCATAAGATAGACTGAGTGGCGAGAATTTTTCGATGTCTGTTTGAGTGACACCTATATTTTCTAAAATTTGTGCCTCGCTATTCGTTTCAGCATCTACTTCTACGTTGCCATTTGCCTTCAATTTGCTGGCTGCTGTTTGCTGACTGGTCATCAAAATGGTATCTGCATCTTCAACTGTTGTCCCACTCATCGCCGTTTGAGACTCAGCCAATACCACTTTTGGATTACCTGAGACCGTACTTTGAAAGGTTTTTGCCAAATCAATTGGTTGTTTAGTTGAGGTATAGCTTGGCGTCTTACCCTGGTCAGCTACTTTATCAAAACAAGCGAGTCGAGCAGCACTAGACTGGACTTGAGTACATTCAGAAAACAGCTTGGCTTGCTGGGCAATAAATTCTTTGCTAATTATTTTGCCACTTTGTGTACCTACATCAGAAGATATCGCATTGTTATCGAGACCCTCTGATAGGTCAAGACCCTCATATTCAAACGCAGCTCCGGGTGCTGGCAGTTCGTTATAGGTTTGAGAATCATCAGCAGCTTGTACTTGTATCGCGGTACAACTCAACGCAAGCGCAACTGCAATACGAAGAGGCATATGCGCATTCTGGTAAGACGGCTGTTGGTGACGCTGAGTAATGGTATGGGCAAACATAAGTGTCCTTTATCTAACTAGCATTAGCGCTAGCAGAGTATATGAGGTAATTAATATGGCCATTAGCGTTATCGCTAAAATAGAATTGACTGAGACTATCAGCTAATCGCAGATATTAGGAGCGAAAAAAATGACAATTAGTGCCCCTGCTGCATTGTTTCTTTATTGTAATGAAAATACAAGCACGATACTAGCTTTATCGATAGTTAAAATAACCACCTATCAATATAATTACTTATATAACAAATACTTAATAAATATTCTATAGTATGAATTTAATGGCATCAAAAAAGCCAGCATACTTTCTCAGTATACTGACCTTCTTAACATTCTTAAGAGTTTTCGAAATATTACACTGGTTTCTTAAGTGTTCATTATTAAATGTTAGTTGTTCAACGCCGATAATGTTTGCTCAAATTCTGAGCGACCGATCTCACCAACTTGCTGATTTACTAGCTGACCATCAATATAATACAGTAACGCTGGTGGACCAAAGAGTTGGTAACGAGACAACACGGCTTTTGAGTCTGCTGTTGTTTCAGTTATGTCGAGCTTCACTAATTGCCAACCTTGCATCTGTGCTGGACGATTATGAAACAGGTTCTTGTCCATAATGCGGCACTCAATACACCATTCGGCGGTCAGATCGACAATGACATTCGGATTGGCTGCGACAATGGCATCTAGCTCTGCAAGCGTCGTGATCGTCTTATCAGTGGTGCTACCACTATTCACTGGTTGACCAGACGTTGACTGTACCATCATCGGTGCTGCACCCAATGACGCTAATGGATGTAAGCTATCGTCATTACCCAGTGCAGCGCCAACTATTAGGCAAGCCGCCCAAATACCAGCGATAAGGCTTAATGCTTGGGTCAGCATACGACCTTTACCTAGCCAACTCCATGCCCATGTTGCCACGACCATAAACCATAACGCCCATACCATAAGCATGATTGGTGATATAAACACGCGCTCAATCAATAGCAGTGCCACAGCAAACAGTAGTAAAGCAAAGCCTTGCTTGACCCAATTCATCCACTCGCCTGCCTTTGGCATAATCTTGCCTTGGGTAGCACCGATTAGAATAAGCGGCGCTGATAAACCAAAACCTAGCATAAATAAAGCGGCAAAGCCGAGCAACGGACTACCAATGGTAGAAACCGCTAATAATGCCCCGAATAACGGCGCGGAGACACAAGGTGACACGACTAGCGCTGATAAAAACCCAGCGAGCAAACTGCCGCCCGTACTACCTAGCTTGCTATCCCCTGCTTGGCTCAAGCCTTGCATCTTGCGACTGATTGCTTGTGGCAAGCGAACCGTGAAAACACCGAGCATGTATAGTGCTAGCAAGACAAAGACGATAGCAAATCCAATGAGAATAATGGGGTTTTGTAGCCAGCCAATAATACCCAACGACTCACCAAATACAGCAATGATCGCGCCCAAAACACCATAAGCCGTCGCCACACCAATTGCATAACTGGTGGTCAAAATAACCCCGCGCTTGACCGTGGGGTTTTGCTCACGAGCCACGATATTGGCCACAATAGGTAGCATGGGCAATACACATGGGGTCAGTGCCAAGCCCAAACCTGCCAAAAACAACAATAGCAAGGCAAGCCATGGATGAGAGGCTAAGCCAAAAGGATCGCTATCAACGAAACTGTTGCTCAAGGTACTTTCGCTATTGGCCGTCTCGCCTGTTACGCTGCTATTTGCTGCAGAAATCGTATTCGTCGCCGCACTACTATCTAAAGAATCATACTCTACAGCGCTGTCATCAATGAGATCATAATCAATAGCCCCATCGTCTGTCAGTGCTTGCGCCTCATCAGGCAAAGTATTATCAAGAGCTGTTGAGCTTGCTTCCTCTGGTGTCGCCGTAGCACTATTCTCTGAATCGGTCGAGCTCGCAGTACTCTCACTATCTGCTGATACCTGCGTCGATGCAGCTGCAATATCGACAGTCGTATTAATCTTTTCAGGTGGATAGCACAGTCCTGCTTTTGCACACCCTTGCCACCCGACGACGATAGCTCCGTCTTCTATATTCTTGCCACTATTGTTCGTCAGTGTGGTGGTAGCGACCATATTTGCTTGGTCAAATACCAGTACTTTGTCAAATGTCGGATCATCTATCGAATATGGTGTCTGGCTAAAGGTAAAAGGTGCAGCCGTCACGCCAGCGGGTAGCGTAAGCTTAATTTGCTTTTTATAGACGTAATGTTCAGGAGTGATATCAAAATTAACAGATAACCGCGTACCTGCTTTGACAGGGGTACTATCTGTACTCACCTGAAACGCTTGATCTACTGGCAAAAACTTTGACTTCGACGAGCTTTCACTACTACCGAAAAGGTCGCCTAACCCTGCTGCTTGTACCGTCGATGTCGCTGATAAACCTGTCAACAATGAGCCACTAGCGATGGCAAGCGCTAAGATACGGGATTTTTTCGAATGGGTAGATACGCTAAATGATGAGGACTTTGGTGATGTCTTGATGGACATGAATGGCTACCTATTATTACCAATATTTTAATCAATCTGCTCGCTATTTATCTGCGTGTCGCAGCAATGTCTATCTTGGTTTTAACTTTTTCTGGTGGGTAGCATAGTCCAGCGGTTGCACACCCTTGCCAACCAATAATAACAGGCGCGTTTTTAGCGCCCTTACCATTACTCGTCGTCAGTGTCGTGGTTGCAATGGCACTTCTTTGCGTAAACACAGGAACCTGACCAAAAGTCGGATCATTGATTGATACTGGTGCTTGATTGAAAGTGAACGGTGTGGCGCTTATTCCTTTAGGGAAGCTTAACGTAAGCTTATCCTTATAGACATAATGCCCTGGTGTAATTTCAAAACTGATCGACAACCGCGTGCCTTTGGAAGTCGCTTTGGTATTACTGACCACCTGAAAGGCTTCATCCACTGGTAAGAACTTTGATTTTGCCGAGGAGCTATTGTTAAATAAGTCATTTAACCCTGCTGCTTGTGCACTGATCGATGTCATTGACAAGACCGTTACTAATGAAGTACTTGCGACGGTTAGGACCAATTTATAAAGGTTTTTAGAAAAATATTTATTAGACTGTTGAATCGACATAGATGATTACCTTTAATTGCAGTTTGCGATGACTGTTTTGGCGAGCGCCTAGATATATTTATAGCACTGGCTATCAAACTTGTATTGAACAGTAGGCGATTTATCTACTGATAAAAAATATCAACCAATAAGAGAATATTGGTTGATATTTATAAACTGTTAAAAGTGCATGGATGAACGAATGTTTCATTCTACAAAGCTATATCAGTATCAGAATTTGTTCACTATACGGCTGTTATTAAGCCTTATAGCTGAGCATAAAGATCCGCATCTTGACCTTCACCACCTTGTTGACCATCAGCACCTAACGAAAATAAATCATAAGGGCGCCCTTCAGTACCTGGTGCAACATATTGCATCTCATTTTCCCAGCCATCGGTTGGATAGCCACCTTTAATATACCCACCTTCAGGATAGTTTTTTGCATCAGCTGGCGGTGTCGTAAGCGCCTCTAACCCTTGAGCGGTCGTCGGATAGCGGGAGTTATCAACCTTATACATATCTAACGCATTTGAGACAGTGGCAAGCGCCGTTTCAGTTGTTTTCACACGGGCCTTATCACTTTGACCGACTACTTTTGGTACCACTAATCCAGCAAGAATGGCTAGGATCACAATAACGACCATAATCTCGATAAGAGTGAATCCTGCTTGACCAGATTTTTTTGTCGCACTGCGCTGCATAGCTGAAGAAACAGTCTTTTGGTCATTTACAACATTCGGATGGGATTGCATATCCTGAATAGCACTTTTTGGCGTCATATTTACTTGGAGTTTGTCAGTCATAGTCATCGCTTTGGTCATCACAGTTATGTAAATAGTAAAAGTGGCGTTCTATCATAGCTCTCATTAATGACATATCAATGAGCTCTGAAACTACTGTCACTATAAACCATGGTTTTATTTTTATCCAGCGCTGCGCCTAGTTTGAGTTTGCTATTTCAGCCGAAGCTAAATATTGAATGACACCAACTGTATGACTATTAAACCGTGCTTACTATAGCGCGGCGCTTGTGTTTGCCATAGCAAAAATAGCGTTCGTTCAACAATATACAACAGTAAGCAAACCTTAAGAAAGCTAGTCCAAGGTTTAGCAAGCAAGTTAGGTGATATGAATAGAGTAAAAGAGAACTAAATAGAGGTTTTGGAGATAGGAAGCTGTCTGTATGTGAATAGCATAATGAATCATAGGCTAGCGACTGAACCTAGCCTGCTAAATCGTTCATATTAACGATAGGTAGCATAACCGCCATTACAATAATCATAACTACTACGCCCATCAACACCAGCATTAAAGGCTCAAGTAATGATAATAAGGTGCTGATAAAATTGGTTGCTTCTGCCTCCTGCATATTGGCGGCACGGCTCAGCATATTTTCAAGCTCGCCTGAGTTTTCTCCGCTTTTTATCATCTGTACCATCATCGGTGGAAAGTAAGTAGATTTCTCTAGTTGACTAGACAAGCTGGAGCCTTCTGTGACCCTATCAGCCGCAGTAATAATGGTTTTTTGGATATGTAAATTGGTCGTGACCGCAGCCCCAATATGTAATGCCTCAATCAGTGGCACCCCTGATCGTACTAGTATCGCAAGGGTACTGGCAAACCGCGCGGCATTCAGACCTTTGGACAATCTAGCTAGTATCGGCAATCTAAGCACCACGCTATCGATAGTTAATTTACCTGCTTGCGTTTGGGCAAAACGGTAGAATAAAAATGCGGTACTTGCCAATACCAGTAATATTAACCACCACCACTGAGTAATGATATTCGATAGCGTGAGAACGATTTGAGTAATTAAAGGCAGTGCTTGCTCAGACTGTTCAAAGACTTTGACAATTTTGGGCACGACGAAGCTCATCAGCCCCATAATTACCGCAATTGCCATTACCATCAGGACAATTGGATAGACCATAGCCCCTTGGATTTTCTTTTGGAGGGCAAAACGGTTTTCGGTGTAGTCTGCTAGCTGATTGAGGATAAGGTCAAGATGGCCAGATTTTTCGCCTGCAGCAATCGTAGCGATATATAACGGTGGAAAGCTAGCAGCTTGTTGCAGAGAACGTGCTAAGCTGAGCCCTTCCAAGACATGTGAGCGTACCGCAAGCATTAGGGATTTGATATGAGTCTTTGGAGATTGTTTAGCAACCGCTGCCAAGGTTTCCTCAAGTGGGATACCCGCTGCTAGTAGCACAGATAGCTGACGTGTCAGCAATGCCAGCTCGTATGCAGACGGTTTTTTGTAGCGGTTTTTGCTCTGACTCTGTCTGTCATTGACCGGATTGACTTCAACGGGCGTCCATTGCTTATCACGCAGCTGCTGGCGAATTTGCCGCGCAGAGTCCCCTTCTAGCAAGCCTTTTTGGACAACGCCATGGTCGTCAAGCGCTTTGAAATGATAGGCAGGCATGGCAGCAGATATCCTAAGAGGCTTACAGGTAGATAGTTATGATTTATGACTTAATAGAATTCTCTTAATTTGACATTCTACGCTTAAAAAAGTGGCGTTGAGTCATTACTATCAGGCATCAAACCTTGTAATAACAAGACATCCAAATGCTGCTGCTGTAGCTTTTTATCAAAGTCATTGACCTCAGCGATTAGCATTCTTTCAATACGTTTATCACTCGCAAAAACGCTCAAGCGCGCACAGATGACAGCCAACTGATAAATGCGTTTTTTGCAATAACCGTCAAGACCTTGTAATAATCTGACCATATGCGGGGTTTCAAGACTGGCGTAATCATAGTCAGCCACGACTTGCTGTCCAAGGGCTGTGACGCCATAAGTAATCGACAAGTGAGCACAATAATAACAGCTGAATAAATAACCAACCACATGACCGATATAATAGCCTCGATCGTAGGTAAAGCTACTCACGCCAAAGTGCCCAAGTACATAACTGTTGAGACTACCTTGGTCGCGAATTGGCTTGCCGTGCTTTAACTTACCGACTGTAGCAAAGCACAATGGATTGCGACCATCTTGAGTCGTTAGCTGCCAACCGGCGGGTTGCTGTGCAGGCATATGGCGTACGATATCTGCAATAATGTCATCGACCACATGCAGCTGCTGCCAGAGTCTTTCGAGCGTATCCGTATCCATCAACCCACGTTTATCAAGCTGCTGCGCAAGTAAATATTGCTGATATTCTGCGAATTGCGGCTTCAGGGTTTGTACCAAATAAGTAGGACGCGTATTGGCAGATGCCATATATAACAGTCGAGTACGCTCATGCTGAGCACGATAAAGCGCAACACGTTGCGTAGCGACATTGGTTTCTTGAGCCGCAGGTTTTGCAGCTACTGTAAGACTATCGGATGACTCAGATATTACTGCTTCAGTTGCTACCGCCTCGATATCTGGCAAAGTAAACATCGTCAATAATGCCGCCTTATCAGGTGTCTCTACCGGCTCATTTTTCGGCGCATCTTTGCCGACATGCGGGTTCTCTATAGCAGTGTTTTTATCAACATTACTTTCTGTTTTAGCAGTTGCAGCAGCCTCTTGTTGGCCATTACTTTCTGCATTTAGCTTTGCGGTCGGTTCAGTCATAACATACCATCAGCAGCGAAAATAAACATCGTCTCGATCCTTTTATATGCCTATCCTATAAGGACATATAACGCGCTATAACATCAACGCTTTTGTCTTGACGACTCATCAACCCATAGTACCTGAACACAGACTCAATGTCAGCTGCCCTTAACTAAAATAGCCATAGCAAGTTACCAAAGGTATTATAGATATAAGCGACTCAACGTTTATAAACAATATTTATTCACAAACTAAAAAAGCGCCAAGGACATATAAATGACCTTAGCGCTTCTTATCGAAACTCTACTTAAATAACTTAAATAAACAGCAACTAAAGCTATGCAAGATTATTCTGTCGATACTGCTGACGGTATGCTTTTGGCGAGACACCATACACACGCTTAAATGCCTGACTAAAAGTCGAATCTGAGGCGTAGCCCACCATCTCGCTGATACGGCTAATACTGTTTTGCTGTAAGCGTAAATAGCGAGCCGCCAATCGTAAGCGGTAATCGATCAGATAAGTCAGTGGCGGCATACCAACGGTATCTTTAAAACGCTGTGCAAAGCTGGAACGCGACATCCCTGCTACTTCGGCAAGTTGATGAATAGTCCAGCTTTCACTCGGTGCCCCATGCATTGCGGCTAGCGCCTTGGTCAAAAACGGATCCTTCATGGCTTTGAGCCAGTTTTCTGTGGCTTCAGGCAAGCTTTCAATATATACGCGCAAACATTCAATCATCATGATGCTTGCCCAATGATTGATTACGGCCGTTTTGCCCATACGCTCACGCTCAGCCTCTAGTGTTAGCAGCTTTATCTCTACATCGATCACTTCAAACCGACCGTCAGCAGCATCATTGAGTTCAGGCAATATCGGTGGTAGTACTGACAACAGAGGATTAATCATCTCTTTGTCGTACTTACATTCGATCAGTATCAAAGATGAATTGGGGTCTCCATCGCCATCGATATCAAGTGTACGCTCGGTGCAATTACTCAATAGCTCATCAAGCGACTCAGCAACATCGCCATGATGGTTGAGTGCATAACTCACATGCTTGTGCGCATTCGGAATCATGATCATGTCGCCAGCGCGAGCTTCTCGTAGACCATTACCAACATCAATGCAAAAACCGCCAGACATTACTAAGTAAAATAAAATGGTGTCTTTTCTAGTAATAGAATAAGACCAATTGCCAGTGCCATTTAGACGATAATACTTAGTCTCAAATAAATGCACGTTTTGCAGCAATACACTCAGTGCGTCCATCAATCAATTCCTCAATAATGCAGATTAATAACGATTCATCTTAAAAAATAATAGTATTCTTAATAACAATTTCTGTCGGTTTGCTCTATGCCAATACTTGCTCCAATAAATAATTTTTATTAAATACAATGGATGTGATAACACTTAAGCATAATGCATCATTTAAAACGTCATTTCTATTTACTTATTAGAATTACTAAACAATAATAGAGGAGACACAGTCACGCTAGGCCTTAAGGAGAACCTACAGAAAATGTTGATAAAAATTTGGAGGGTTAT
>NZ_PJAT01000133.1 GCF_002836715.1 Psychrobacter sp. 4Dc | reverse complement strand
ATAATCGAAAACCAATACTTAACATAACAAATTAAAAATAAGGATGATTATGTCAACCAATACTACGAGTGCATATAGTGACTTTCATTTACAGTTCATCGCTGGTGAATGGCAAACCGGTAAAGACGATAGCACCAACACCAATACCAACCCATATAACGGTGATACGCTTGTAGAGATCCAGCAAGCGACCAAAGATCAGTTGAACGAAGCCTATAATGCGGCGACCCAAGCTCAAGAAGCATGGGCCAAGCAGACACCAGCAGAGCGCGCCGCAGTGTTGTATAAAGTGGTCAACATACTCGATCAGCGCAAAGAGGAAATCGTTGATTGGCTAATCAAAGAGTCGGGCAGTACTCGTATCAAAGCCATGGTCGAGTTCGGTGCGACGCGCGCGATTACCCTTGAAGCAGCGACATTCCCTAATCGTGTTCATGGTGAGATTCGTCCATCAAATACCCCTGGTAAAGAAAACTTCATTTATCGTGAGCCAATTGGCGTTGTCGCTGTCATTAGCCCATGGAACTTCCCATTACATTTAACGCAGCGCTCAATCGCGCCAGCCTTAGCGCTTGGTAATGCTGTCGTGCTCAAGCCTGCTAGCGATACGCCAGTGACAGGTGGTTTGCTATTGGCTAAAGTATTTGAAGAAGCGGGTCTACCAAAAGGTCTATTAAACGTCGTGGTCGGATCAGGCAGTGAGATAGGCGATGCAATCGTTGAGCACAAAGCATCAAGTTTTGTGTCATTCACAGGATCAACTTCAGTGGGTAAACACATCGGTGAGCTAGCTAATGGTGGTGAGCATATCAAACAAGTGGCACTTGAGTTAGGTGGAAACAGTCCATTTGTTGTACTCAAGGATGCAGATATTGATCAGACAGTAAAAGCAGCCGTGTTCGGTAAGTTCTTGCATCAAGGCCAGATTTGTATGGCTATTAACCGAATTATTGTTGAAAATGAAGTGTACGATGAGTTTGTAGAGCGTTTCTTGTCTCATGTTAAAACGTTACAGGTAGGTGATCCTAACGATCAAGGTACTGCTATTGGCCCAATTATCAATGAGAAACAAGTTCAGTCACTTAGAGATAAGATTGATGAGGCACAGAAAGAAGGCGCAAAAATGCTCTTGAGCGGTGAAATCAATGGTCAATTAGTCCCGCCCCATGTCTTTACCGAAGTTACTAGAGAGATGGATATTGCCTATAATGAAATATTTGGACCATTGATAGGAATTATTCGAGCCAAAAATGAAGAGGATGCTTTGTCGATAGCTAATGATTCTATGTATGGCTTATCTAGTGCGGTGTTTACCGCAGACATGCAAAAAGGTTTACGTTTCGCTCGTGGTATCCGAGCAGGTATGACCCATATAAATGATATTCCAGTAAACGATGAAAGTAACGTGGCTTTTGGTGGTGAGAAAAACTCAGGTATCGGCCGCTTTAACGGTGAATGGGTACTAGAAGAGTTCACTAGAACACATTGGATCTCAATGCAAAACGAGCCACGTGAATATCCATTTTAATTGTCTTAAATTAGAATTTAGCTAT
>NZ_PJAT01000132.1 GCF_002836715.1 Psychrobacter sp. 4Dc | reverse complement strand
TTGAATCGCTTTATGATTATGTTTGATGACCGTATAAGCAGGCATTTAATCTAAATGGCAGTTACACAGAATCTGGGATGGTCTCGTGGGGCTATAACTCACTATCAATATAATGACTGTTATACTCTGCATGCAGATTAGTTTTACAGCCTATGCATGAAAATCTACCACCTATCTACAACTTCTTGTTCTAGTTGACAATACATCTGTACTATCTATTTATAAGCTCATCTGTCTAGTCACCAATATTTTTCAACGATAGATATAACAGGTTCGAAGATGCTCAAGTAATTGTTGTTATGAAGCCACTTGTTTAGCTTACTAATCATTGTCATTGAATAGGAGTAACAACATGGATACAGTAACTGTTGGAAGCGAATTAACTCGTTCAATGCTTGAGGAAGGTTATCAAAGTATATGGTGTGCTGTGAGTGACGAGAGTGATGAGAACGCTATAGAAGATCAGGTAGGTAATGACTTCACATCTCGCATTGTGGCTTTTGAAGATGGCCAGTTCTATTGTACGGGCGGTATGCCTTGGAAGTATGCAGTGCCAATTGAGATCGTTGCATTGACGCGATATGACTTTTCTTTTTAGTGAACAAACATAACGTAGATAGGTTTGGATAGTCATCGCCGAAAGTAAACCCTAATATCAAGATATTTAGTTAGATAAAATGCGCGACTGACAAGGCCATTCAAGCGATGCAATATACAGCTTGAATGGCCTTTTGTGTTTTGGAGCCAGTTTGAAAGCTATTTATTATTTTAAAAATTCAGGTTGCATAAAGGCAGGGTTTGGATAAGTATAAAATCCTTCACCAGTCGCAAATCCTAGTTTGTTTTGATCGATTAATTGCTCTTTTAAATATTGAGCAGCCTTAAACCTTACAGGGTTTTGAGTTTTTTCAGCAGATAGCTTCGTGATGTTGTAGGCAGTATTGATACCGATAGTATCCAATATGGCAAAGGGACCTGACGGTGCGCCAGTTACTATCATCCACGTTTTATCTATCGTATGTGGATCGGCGACCTCTTTTGCAACCAATTGCAAAGCTGCATCTATAAAAGGCGCCAACAAACTGTTCATAATATAGCCGGGTTGCTCCTTATCCAGCGGCATTGCCACCATACCGATGGCAGTAGCAAAAGCAACAACCTCATCAAATACGTTAGGATCTGTCCCAGGATGCCCCATGATTTCGGCGACATTATGCATCCAAATTTTATTGGCAAAGTGTAGCGCTAAAAACTGCGCAGGTCGTCCCGTTGATTCTGCAAACTGACTAGGAAGTAAGGTAGAGGTATTGGTCGCAAAGATGGTTTTCTCTGGCGCTAGTTTGGCAAGTTTTTCATAAAATTCGATTTTAATTTCAGGAATCTCGGGAATGGCTTCAATCATCAGCTCAGCATCTTTGATTGCTTCTGCTAAGTCTGAGGTGTAGCTGAGATTATCAAAAGCCTTATCCAGCTGCTCTTGAGTTGCCCTCAAATCCTTTCGAAAAGCCTTACACATCAATTGAAATTTTGACTTTGCTTTTTCTAAAACCTCATCATTGATGTCATAGACACTGACATTAAAACCATGAAATGCGGCCTGAAAAGCAATTTGATAGCCTAGGATGCCGCTTCCAGCGACAGTTACATTTTTATACGTCATTGTATTTATTTCCTAATAGTAGTGGATATAAGTTGCTAGATAAATGTCTAGAACTTATAGATCTATTATTAGATGGTTTTACCTTATTATT
>NZ_PJAT01000131.1 GCF_002836715.1 Psychrobacter sp. 4Dc | reverse complement strand
TTAAAACTATAATCAGTTATTGAAACTCTTTTAACGTTTGCTCATATTTGGCAATCTGCTCATCGTATCCTTCGATAGTTTCATTAAATTTAGCCATTAAAGCTTCAAACTCTTGTTGCTGCTTCTGTTTCATTTGCTGCATATCAACCACTTGTTGGGCTTCTATTTGTTCCCATACCTGATGCTGAATGATCAAACGGGCAAGTGCCGGACTTTTTGCACTTACTCTGCCAGCAATCTCTGCATGCTCAAATAACTGCGGAACCAAGGTCGCCACATTGATTAATGTATCAGAATCCTCTGCGCTCAGCGGTGTTGTCACCGGTTGATATAAGGCATCCATGGTTTGCTGATAGCGTTCTATGATTTGGTCCTCGGTCAACATAACAGGTTTACGCGGCTCAAGACTGATGCGTTTCAAAACTTTTAAATCACGCTCACCAACTTCAGTGCTAGTATTGACATCTACCTCTGCATTTACATTTGGATCACTGTCTATCGCGTCAATATCGATATTCGATGACACCACTTCTTCAGAACTGGTAGCAGTAGTATTTGCAATAGGAGCGGTATTATCGGTCGCTACTTCGTTATTACTATCTGTATTTTCACTATTATTAGTACTCAGTAATAATAGTTCCTCACTGTCTGATGCATCTGCTGCTTGCAATGACTCATACTCTGCTTGCAATCGTCTCTGTAAGCTCTGCGCTTGTGCGACATATATCGGCTGAAATTGATCTATGCGCGCCGCAGCTGAGTCACTTTTTGGCATAGGCTGACTGTCTTCTACGCTTGTTTTTTCACTGGTTTGACTGTCATCAGCTACAGGCGCTGTGTCAGACTGCTGACAGCCTGTCAAAAACAATACTCCTGACAGTGCGACTACAAGCAAAGTCGGTGGATAGCGGGTATCAACATTAGGCTTTACTGACAAAAATTTAAACATGAGAGTGCATATCCTTTGGTAAAGCAAAATTATTAAAGGGTAAATTACCATTGCGGTTCATTGTTTTTTGATTTTTAGCAATACAATTAACTGTTAAATCGTCCAATATAGTTATCCAGTATTCATTCAACTGACCTGTATCTCAATTGCTATATAGTTTAATCGTTCTATAGCTCGGTTAGGACTTCTCATAAACCAAGCTTACTGTTACTTTTAAAAATTAGATGACTGATGCACCATCAGTACTTTCTGCCTTAATAGGCTGCTCTGTCAAAAATGGAATACAAGCTTCCAACTCTTGGCAGTTCTGACCACGCTGACGACGTACAAAATAGTCTTGTACCATGCGTGCCTGCTGCTCAATACCATATTTAAAAAATGATTTACCTGTTTCTAACACGTAGTCGTATTTTCGGTTGATGATCGCTCCGCGCACTACCTTTAGCCCTTGCTGCAATTGCCATACATGGGTCAGCTCATGTATCAGCCAACTTTGCTTACTCAATGATGACTGGCTAAAATCCGTAATCCAATCGACTGAATTAAAGTAAATATTGCCATTGGGGCTAACGGCATAATGTTTTAGTACCCACCACGCTGTCTTTAACTGCACTTCGTCGAGTTTGATACTATTACCAAATACTGAATACGCCAACGCTATCTCGCCAGCTGTCAGATAACGTGACTGCTGCTTGCCCGTATCACTACGCAAGTAACGATTGAATAAGCGTTTGAGAGTCGGTTCAGACATCGTTAATGCAATACCTTATATTTGATAAGCCATTTTTAGTGTTTAATAGTTA
>NZ_PJAT01000130.1 GCF_002836715.1 Psychrobacter sp. 4Dc | reverse complement strand
CGTGTAGCTGTCATTCACTGCAATGGGCGCATCGTTAGTTAGCTTACTATCATTATCTTTACCTCTACTGCTACTAGCAACTAAGCCTATCAGCCCTAGACCAGCTGCCGCAGGTATCCACCAAGGTAAGCCTGCTGCTGCGATATACTGAGTACCACCTAATGCTTGACCTTCCGTATCACCTATTGCTAGCTGAGTGACGTAATCATAGGTCTCGCCGGTATCAGGAATATAATAATAATATTCTCCATTCTCAGCTATTCCGAGCAGCGCGCTATCTGAGCTGTCATAGAACCCTTCTATAATAAGATCGCTATCTTGCCCTTCTTCTTCGAATGAGATATGCAAATTATTCTTTATGCGCTTAGTAATAATATGATTAGGAGCACGGCCAATAGCCGTATCGTAAAACTCATAATTAACTTTATCTACTGCAGCAATAACTGTAGGCTTGCCATCTTTTGTAATTACTTGCATTTGATCAACAGTGCTATTGGTATTATGAGTCTTAACGATAATAGTATTCATATTCTTCCCTAAAATTTTTAATTTAAATTGTGTCGCTTAAGTTACTTTTAAGTTGGTAACTTCAGTCACCAAAGGATAATAGGGCTACTAATTACGTAAGCGTTCTTCAACAATAGCGACCACACGACGATTAAGTTGTCGACCTTCCTCACTATCATTAGTTGCTCTTGGTTGCAACTCGCCATAACCAATGGCTTTTAAGCGCTCAGCTGCAATCTGAAAGCGAGTAATTAATACTTCTCTTACCGCATCGACACGTCGCTGTGATAAAGCTTGGTTGTAGCTATCACTACCACGGCTATCTGTATGACCTTCAATAGTTGTCATAGTGTTTGGATACTGCATCATAAATTCTGCCAATTCTGCCACTTTTACGTAGTACTCTGGGTTTACCACAGCTTTATCAGTCTCAAACAATACTTCAAGATCGATAGTGACTGCTTTCTCTAAAACAAGAGGTTTTGGCTGTATCATTGGAGGCGGTGTCACAGGTCTTGGAGTAGCTACAACAGGCGCTGAACAATTAGGAACTACACGGCTAATTTGATGGGATTGATAACGCTTATTAGCAAGTATTTGTGATGCATCATTCGACGTTAATTGTTTTAATGTACTTTGACCTGTTTCGTCCATCTCAACATCAAAGAAGTAAGTTTGACCACCCATGAGCTGATAAGTGTTTTTGTCGGCCAGTAAATTATTGCTTTTAAATCCAGTAGCATGGGCACTAAGCTGATTGGTACCCACGCATGAGTTGACCACAGTATAATTACCAGCTTGGAGACTGACTTGAAATCTATTGTTGACCGCAATATTGGCACTTGTTTGCTCAGGGCTATTATCGTTTTTCCGAATGAACACTAGTCGAGTATTATCATTAGCAACCTGTCTTGATAGCATCGTATTAATATCAGCATCTACTTGGTTATTCCATACAACTTTGCCAACACGTCGGCTATCTCCATCGTTATCGATAGTGCTGTTACCAGTGATAGCGCAAGCAGATATACCAAACAGAATGGTCGACAATACAACAATACTAATGTTTTTTTTGAATAGTTGTTCCATAGTAGAATCCTGAAGATAAGCTTATAGAATGATTGTTAGTTAAAAGTTCTGTGTTTCTTAGTTATATAAATCACATAAATATTTATTGTTTCGCGTTCTTTATTTAAAATTACAAAGAATATAAACTACAATATTTATACCAAAATCTCACTAAAACTTAAGTATAGAGACAA
>NZ_PJAT01000129.1 GCF_002836715.1 Psychrobacter sp. 4Dc | reverse complement strand
GCAACCTCTAACCGTCATTAGCCGTATGATGTCTTCTATTTTAGAGTGACAGCCATGATAAGTTAAGGCATGGTCGCCAATGAATTGACGTTTGCAGTTCTTACACTGGTAGTTCTGCTTGCCATAGCTTTTTTTGCCGTGTATCGAAAAACTGGGACTGTGACAGTCGGGGCAATTGATCTGTATTTGTGTCTTCATAACCTCAAATATATCATCTTGCTTCGGCTGTCACCCTCCTTTCATCTCCTCAGCATACTTTTTGATACACCACCCATAATTTTATTGTTAGTAGTGGTTTTTATTGGTTGGTGGTATGTCAAAAACAATGTGGGAAGGATAGATGATAACAAGTTTCAGGCTTTAAAAAAGCTTGCTGAAATGGAGAGACTTGGCACTATAGATCAAGCCCCTATTCCATCATGGGCATTAGAGGCTTATTCTAACCAACAAGATTTTGTAGCCCTGTTAGTTCTTGACACTAGAAGAAAAAACATACCTGACTCTTTTTTATTAGATACGTGGAATAATAAAGATAGTAGGAAATTATTTTTTAATCTTGCAGGTGTGTTGGAAGAAAAGAATTCTTCTTTTAGGGAGCAGTCGATGGCTGTCGCGGATCTAATCATTCATAACTGGTCTAAAACATCCACTGCTGATCAACAAATCTTTATTAACGATGAACGCAGAATTGAGACATAGAGCGATTTAACAGAGACCATCCCGAATTCTGTGTAACTGCCATTTAGATTAAATGCTTACTAATGCGATCATCAAACATAATCATAAAGCGATTAAGGGCAGACGTCCAGTTACGGATCGGCATCGACCACTTTTTGGATGCCTGCTGGGTTGCTAAGTACACCACTTTGAATGCTGCCTGATCAGAGGGAAACACCTTACGCTTATTCACCACCGTTCGAATCACACTGTTTAGCGACTCTATCGCATTGGTGGTATAGATCACTCTTCTGATGTCTTTAGGATAACCAAAGAACACCGTTAAGCCCTCCCAGTTATTGCGCCAAGACTTGATGACATGCGGGTACTCTTTGCCCCATACCTCATCAAAGTGCTCAAGGTTGGCCTCTGCCATCTCAAGCGTATCAGCGCCATAGATGGCCTTTAAATCAGCTGCTACGGCCTTCTTGTCCGTCCAAGGTACGAACTTCATCGAATAGCGCACCATATGCACGATACACAGCTGAACCTGAGCGTTAGGGTAGACCGTATTGATGGCATCAGGGAAGCCTTTTAGGCCGTCTACACAGGCAATAAGAATATCTTGAACCCCGCGGTTTTGTAGCTCAGTGAGAACACCAAGCCAGAATTTAGCGCCCTCGTTCTCTGATAGCCACATGCCAAGCAGCTCTTTTTTACCATCAAGAGCAACGCCTAAGGCCAGATAGATAGCTTTGTTGATGATCTGCTTGTCCTGACGAACTTTGACGACAATGCAGTCTAAGTAGACGATAGGATAAACACTGCTCAGCGGCCGGTTCTGCCAAGCGGTGATGTCATCCAAGATGTTGTCAGTGACTCTGGAAACCAAGCTGCTTGAGATGTCGACGTCGTAGATGTCCTTGATGGTTTCGACAATCTCAGTAGTGGTTTGACCCTTGGCGTATGAGCGAGGATCAGCAAGTGTCTGGGAGACACTTGCCCGAAGCGCAAGACGTAAGGCTATGCCTGTAGTGAAATATGATTTTATCATCAAGGCCACTAATACGGGTTTGATGCTTACTGACAAGTACAGGCTCAAAGTCACCATGACGGTCTCTTGGGGTGGATATCTCAAGATCGCCTGTGTCA
>NZ_PJAT01000127.1 GCF_002836715.1 Psychrobacter sp. 4Dc | reverse complement strand
AGATATTTTCTGGTATTTTACACTTATCACCATTGTTGAAAGCATTGATCTCTATGAATTAATCAACGATATCGATCCCTATGATAAACATGAAAGTACAATTTTCATAACAGGAATTAAAACCCGACCGTTTATTAAAGTTAAGTCTAAAGAAAGTATTAGTGACACTCAATTATTATTCAACGATCTGATAATTCATACAACATCTCTTAGCAAAGATACTACTTCAGAAAAAATTGAAAGATTTTTAAATATTTATCTGAAAATGATGGAATTTTTAAATCTTGATTTGTTAAGTATTGTTGAAAATAATACTTTTAAAATTAGAAATAGATTTGTACCAATTGAAGAACTTTATTTACCTCTATTATCGTTTGATAGCACTTTTAGTAAAGATGAGCAGCTACCAGTAGAGTTCGAGGTCCACATAGTTGAAAAACCGAATGGTAAGGCTTATCTGAAATGGAATGATGTATTTATCGGGAGTGCTCTAAATGACAACCATCAAGAGAATGATAATTACAAATATCATGATGTATTTCATTTAGCATTTGCAGCCATACTACACTGGTCCCCTACTTTTAGAGCCTTAATTAAACATAAGAGAAAAAGTGACCCTTCTCTTGATGAAACACAGGATAGTGGCAGACCGATTGTGATTGAAGAGGGTTTGAGTGCCTGGTTGTTTTCCATATCAAAGCAAAGGGGTATTGATTTTACTAAGGAAAGTAGTATTTCATATGATCTATTAAAAACTATTCAAATTTTCATCAGAGGATATGAGGTTGAAAAATGTCCGTTACAGTTATGGGTAAAAGCTATTATCCAAGGATATACGGTATTCAATCAGGTCGTCGCAAATAAAGGTGGCATTATAATAGGAAATCGTAGAGAAAGAACACTTGGATTTAAAAAGCTTGATACAGAATAAAAATCAGCCACTCTACAATATCTAAATCAAATAAATAGTTGTAATAATTATGATTAAACCGAATGAAGAGGTTTTTAAGTATTATTTTTACTTTATTCAAGAAAGAATGAATATATTTTGGAACAAGTATGAAGAAAACTATCCTCTAACACGAGACCCTACCCTACAGTCTTATAAATTTACAAATGTTTATAGAGCAATGGATAGAGTGAGTCAATACCTAATTAAAAACGTTATTTATTCAGATGAAAAATTTTCTGATAAAGATGTTTTATTTCGAATTATCGTATTCAAAATATTTAACAAGTTTGAAACATGGGAGTATCTTGAGAGTGAAATTGGTGAAATTTCTTTAGAAAACTTTAATTTGAAGCACATCAATAACGCTTTACTAGCGCGTAAAGTAAGTAATCCTATATTTAATAATGCTTATATGATGACAGGCACACATTCTTTATATAACCATCTTAATTATAAGCATGAAAAATGGCTCCAAATGGTTAAAGATGAGTTAATTGGGCAGTCTGTCATCGATAAAATCATCGATGCTACTTCTTTATCAGATACTTTTGACCACCTCAGAGGCTGCTCTTTTATCGGTGATTTTTTAGCGTACCAATATGCTATTGATATGAATTATTCAAATGTAATTAACTTTAGTGAGGATTCATTTGTAAAGGCAGGAATTGGGTCTATTAGAGGTATTAAAAAGTGCTTTGGTAATGCTTCGTCAGCGAGTTATAGTAATGAAGACATTATTAAATTCACGCAAGAAAACTTTGAATATTATCAGACAAAGTTTGATTTTGATGAATTCAAGCCTCTTTTTGGGAGAGCGCCTACTCTCATAGATTTACAAAACTGCTTTTGTGAAACGGACAAGCTTTTAAGAGTAAAGATGCCAGACTTACAAGTTCAGAATAAACGTATTAAGCAGCGATATAAAGAGACACCTAAGTCATTAGAGTTATTTTTCCCCCCAAAATGGAATATTAACAATAATATTGAAAGATTGTCTTTAGCTCCAA
>NZ_PJAT01000126.1 GCF_002836715.1 Psychrobacter sp. 4Dc | reverse complement strand
CCGTCCTTGCACCAGCCGAGCCATTTGACTGCTCAAATACTTCTCTGATTAAGGCTTTGAGCCTTATAAGTTCAATGTCTATAGACCTAGATTTAGTACTGTTGTAATAGCTGCTTCTAACAACCCCAATGCGTCATAGGAGCAACTACCAAACGGTTTTTGATGACGATGCCATTATTAAGGGTAAAAGGTTGAAATAAAGGGTGGTATTTTGATTTCATAAGAAAATTCTCCTAACAGTATATTGGGTAACTTGAGCTTATGTATCAGCTATCTTAAAATTTAATTAACTTGCCATTGGTTAAAATCTTCTAGCGTGGCTTGTAAAATTGCCTCTTTATCACAAATGGCTGTGCCTTCTGCTCGAATCAAAGTGCGTTTTTTAAAGCCCATTTTTGCAAACATCATATCCAAATAACGGTAAGCAAATTCCATTTGTTGGCATTCTTTATCCAATGAGAACATCGACCCACTAATTTGTAGAAACAACACGGCTCTATTATCGGTCAATAAAGGTTTAATTTTACCTGCCTCGCTGTACTGGAAAGTCTCTCGTGGCACCAACACCATATCCATATAATTTTTGAGTCGAGCAGGGATATTGTAGTTATACATCGGATAGATAATAACGATTTTTTGATGCGCTTTAAACTGCTGTAACATCGCTTGCCGAGTGTCGGCGATAGCTTGCTCCGCCACACTCAAAGCCTCCCCTGCTTTTTGTTTATAAATGACCGTTAGGGTTGCCTCATCCAAGGTAGGTAAATCCATGTCATTTAATGGCAAATAGGTTGTGCTTTCAGCAAATTGCTGTTTGATTTGTTGTAGTAACTGAGCCGAAAATGACTCAGTATGGGCATTGATTGTGGTATCAATGACAAGCGTTTTCATGGTTTTATACCCCATTTTTATTGGTTTAATTTGGCTAACACATTTTCTGCTAAGTCTTGCAACGTTTCTTTGACAGGGCGTTTGGTAGGCTTTAAATTAATGGTGACATGAGATAAGCCTTGTTCTTTCTGCTCTTGCCAAAATTCCAGCAAACTATGTGACCCGCCTCGTAGATAAATATTGCGAGATAATTGAGCAGGCTCATTCGGATTCTCACTAAGTTCGACAAAATTGGCATAACCAAAAGGATGCCAAGCGTCATCTTGATTTAAATCTGCCAAGGTTTGCACAATATTTTTGGTATCTTTTGGGTTTACCCCATGCCAAATCCACGCATCGGCAGTATTAGCAAGCCAATCTAGTTCCTGTCTGGCACGACCAATAGCAACCATCGGTAAGCGTTGTTCAAGGATAGGGATAAAGCCAATATTGCCTGTTAAATCCCCATAATGTTGCCCTTTAAACTGCGGAAATTTTTGGGTGGTTAAGGCACGAATCATGTCCCAACTTTCTCGAAAACGCTCGGCACGATTGTCAAAGTTTTGCTGAAACACAGGGTATTCCACAGGTCTATCGCCACTCGACATCCCCAAAATAAAGCGATTATTGCTTAATACTGCTGTACTTGCTGAGGCTTTGGCGATATGAATGGGACTCCGCAAAGGTGCAACGATGCCTGCTGAACCTATCGCAATTCGTTGGGTTTTCGCAGTCAAATAGCCCATGGCAACCATGGGGTCAAATGCTTGTCCAACATCGCCAAAACTTGGGTCATAAAATGGCACATCTCGCAACCATAGTGCAGAAAATCCAAGCTGTTCTGCTAAGACAGCGGTTTCCCCAAAGTCTTCTAAGCTCGGAATCGGACTATTGGGATAGCCTTTAAACGGGGCAATCAATCCCAAGGTGAGTTTATCCGCTTGAAACACCTCACTAAATGCAGGGTGATTGGCAAGATGAGGGGGTAGTTGTTTTTGTTGCGGGGTTATATTTTCATTCGTCTCAGCGGTGTGAAATAATTGGCTATTGTCTTGTCCAAGAACAGAGAGGTTTGGTACAGCAGTTTGTGAGCTTGTGGTCATGGGAGTCACTCCGTTAAATTAAGCATTAAAAAATATAGCCC
>NZ_PJAT01000125.1 GCF_002836715.1 Psychrobacter sp. 4Dc | reverse complement strand
TATCTAAATTGTTTTATGATATTCATCCAAAGCATAACTCTTTTGTAGTGCAGTGACTATACAGAAGATATTTTTTCTAAATTATTTTTAGATTTTATTAATAACCCTGAACGCTATAACCCTTTTAAGACTGCAGACTCTTCACTTCAAAAATCAGAATTAGACAGACTAAACTCCCATTTAAAGACTATAGTTGAATTATACTCATACAAAGCTATGTCAACTCTAGCTCATCGTTATTATGCTTATGATGTAGCCCTAATGTATCATGATTTTTTAATGGTTACCTATAGTGGTGGAACTATTAATGTATCTTATGATAGTGGGGAATATTTCAAAAATAAGTTATCGAAAGAAAACACTAAAGCAGCTAATACGGGAGCCAAGGATAAGCAATTATTCAGGCAGAAAAAGAAGAAACAGTACTTACAGATCATGAAAGAAAAGGCTTTTACTAGCTATGCTAAAACTGCTGAATACATCAAACTAAACATTGACACTGATGAATCGCCAACTTATCGAACGGTAGAAAAATGGTTATCTCAAGCTGATAAAGGAGATTTTTCTTAGTTGTTTAATTCATCTTCTTTTACAGTATGCGCGCACAGTGTACATCATGCACGCACAGTGATTTACGTTACTGCATAGAACACCTAATATTACTTCACAGCACTAGGCAACACCAACTCACAATGCTGTGGAGTAATATTATGAAATTGAAAAACAAGTTCCTGCGAATGTCAGATCTCGCAAATCAACCTGAGCGTCCAGCTCGCACCTATACCACTGAATTAGGTCAGCAACGAACTATTACCGCCAGACCTGCCACACGCGGTATTACTGGATTTTCCGCTAAACACCTTTACCATCTCATAAATGAAAGGAATTTTCCTGCTCCAGTGAAAATTGGTCGCGCTAGCCTTTGGCGTTTATCCGACATCAATCTATGGCTGGAGAGCCACACCTTATCATCAGATGAGGAGAAACAATCATGAGCAAACACAAAAAGGTTACACCGCCTGAGACTGTTGTTGATCAATCAGCTGAATCAATAAAAAAGCCAAGCATCCTGCCAGATGCTCAGCTTTCAGAAATCACTACAGATGACATTGGCGAGCCATCATCAGTTATTTTACCACAACAAGATCTAAAAATTAGCTCGGATTTAGCACAATCTACTATTGATAGACTAGCTACACTATCAGAACTGGAGTATGAGCTAGAACGAACTGAAACCGCGAAATCTCTCAACAACATGTCAGTTCGGTCACTTGATAGGCTAGTGAAAAAAGCTAGAAGTA
The DNA here is from genome assembly GCF_002836715.1 of Psychrobacter sp. 4Dc. GTDB lineage: Bacteria > Pseudomonadota > Gammaproteobacteria > Pseudomonadales > Moraxellaceae > Psychrobacter. The sequence continues at coordinate 807 of NZ_PJAT01000125.1, read as the reverse complement.
AAACAGAGTCTAAGATCTCAGAAAGTTTGGTCGTTGATATCGAGCCGTACGTAAAGCCAGTAACAGATATCGCCTTACTAGCTGATCAAATATATCAAATACTGGACGATCATATCGCCTGCACTGACGCAGTGAAGACTGCAGCTACACTATGGATAATATTAACCTGGGTTATACCAGCAAGTCATATTTTGCCAATTGCCTGGATAAATGCTCCGGAAAAGCGTTGCGGAAAAAGTACGTTGTTAACGCTGATGAGCCATATGAGTAAACGGTCATTATCAACATCAAATATCACAAAATCTGCTCTATTTCGCTCTATTGAGAGTTACAAACCGACTTTATTCATTGATGAAGTTGACACTTTCATCAATGATAATGACGGCATACGAGGCGTTTTAAATGCAGGCCATAGTCGTGATAATCCATACATTATACGATGTGTTGGAGACGATAACGAACCTGTACCGTTTAACGTATTCGGAGCTAAGGCAATATCAGGTATCGGTAGAATTCCTGATACATTGATAGATCGATCAATACCATTGACTCTTCGACGTAAAATGAGAGATGAGACAAAAAAACGAGTTCGCGATTTACCGCTTGATGTTACTAACATGATTCAATCCCAGCTGGCTAGATGGTCTGATGACAATATGTCAGCAGTTAAAGAGGCTGATCCTGTATTACCGGTTTCTATTAATGATCGTGCGCAAGATAATTGGCAGATACTATTTAAAATAGCTATATTATTGGGTGATGAGTGGTTAAAAAAAGCTCATAAATCATGCATGGAAATATCAGGTA
>NZ_PJAT01000124.1 GCF_002836715.1 Psychrobacter sp. 4Dc | reverse complement strand
AAATTATGATTAACAAATAAAAGTCCCTCCTAAAAAATTATTTCCGCTAGCTTTTACAAATCTGTAAGTTCTCGATTTAAGAAAATTCTGATAAGGGCTTGGCTGTACTAAGTTTCTATATAAGTATAGTTATAAATATCATCGTCATTTGGTTTGTCTTCAGTTGTTAATAAGTGCCTATCCACACATAAGTTGCATCCTCTTTTATATAACTCATGAATCCAATTTTGCTGTTGAATAGTTAGTGTTAGATTTGGTACTCCAAATAAATAAAGTGTTCTCAAATTTACTAAGTTATCTATGCTGTCAGGTAGTCTTTTTATTGGATTGTCAGATAAATCTAATCCTTTTAGATTAACTAGAAAACCGACCTCTTCAGGTAAGTATACTAGGTCATTCATCCAAACAGTTAAGATCTCTAGCTTTCTTAAATACCCAACTGACTTTGGTAATGTAGATAGTTCGTTATTACCTAGCTTTAAGTCTTTTAAGTTTTTTAAGTTTAAAATATCTTCTTGTATATACGTTAGCGAGCAATATTGTAAATGAAGGTTTTCTAAAATTTCTAGGTGAAAGATGCTGTCAGGTAATATACCAATGTCTTTTCTATACTCAGGATGACCTGCACTACCAAGTACAAGACTCTTATTGAATAGAATTTCATTAGGCGCTTTATCATTGTTATGGTAAAAATTTGATAGCCATTCATGTATTCCAATAGTAAATGGGTTGCCTATTCTCTTCATAATAGACTTATCACCATATCTATCTAAAGTGAACTTGTATTTATGATTATCAATTTCAACTTCAAATTCAATGTAAGTGGGCCTATCTTGTATAGGTAGAAAATCACTTCTATATGTTTTTATATCACCTATCTCTTCTGCAAAAGCTAAGATCTGCTCATACTTAATATCTACAACACAACCTTCGCTTTGATGAGTAACATCTGGCAAAGAAGTTAGGGTTTGTACTAACTGCTGCTTCATACTTGTTGTTTTATACCAATAAAAACCGATAAAAACGAGTAAGGAAACACCGAACGTTGGAATAGCTAGTAATAACGCTATAACTAAAAGGATAAGAAACATGGTAGCCCCAAAATTTAGATAGTCAGTAATTAGAGACCATCCAGAATTCTGGTAGAGCCTCAACATTCATTATCAAGTCATTTTATTTACTTTGTGCGCAGTACTAACAATCATATTTGCTGCTTGTGTAACTTCTGCTTCAGTAGTCATACGACCCACACAAATTCGTAATGTCGTTTCAGCTTTTTCTTTATTTATACCTATTGCTTTTAAAAGTGGAGGGTATTCCCGATTCAACCCATCACAAGCTGAGCTAAGAGAAAAGGCAAGATGGGGTTGTAGGTTGTTCAATAACTGAACACTATCTACACCTGATATTGCAAGGTACAAGTTTCCTGGATGGCGGCTCTCAGCATCTCCAATAACTTCAATATCAAGTTTTTTGCTTAAGTTTTCGAGGAGTATTTGGCGTAGCTGTTTGAGCGACTCAGCTTCTACCTCTTTATTCTCGCACATTATCTCAGCCGCTTTTTGAAAGCCGACTATTAAAGGAGTAGCCAGAGTTCCAGCTCGTAGTCCATCTTGCTGTCCGCCACCCACAATCATAGGCTCAAAGTCAGGGTTTTGTAAGTGTTTAGAGTAAAGTAGACCAATTCCCGAAGGGCCATATATTTTGTGAGCAGATAAAGTCAGGAAATCCACATCTAGATTCAAGCAGCTGATAGGTAAGTAGCCTGCTTGTGAGGCATCTACGTGAAGAAAGACATTGTTCTGGTTGCATATCTCAGAGATAGCGCTAATAGGTTGGTTTGTACCGATAACTCCATTTGTCATGGCGCAAGATACCCAGAGTACATCATTGCGATCTAAGTGATGCTCAAGATTTTCGAGGTTAATTTTACCGTTATCATTTAAGTCTATATATATCAGGTTTAAATTCAGCTTTTTAGATATAAGCTCTAGGGGAGCTAATACAGACTTATGTTCTAAATAACTGGTTAAAATAGTGTTAGCATTCGGCTTTAGACCTTTAGCAATCTTAATACCTGCGGTAATTGCTAAGTTATTAGCTTCAGTTGCACCCGACGTAAATATAAGCTCATCCTCAAAACAATCATAGATTTCTGAAAAACTCTCCAAAGCATCTTTAATTACTTGTTCTTTAGACCAGCCAAAAGCATGGTTAACTGAGTGGGGATTACCA
>NZ_PJAT01000123.1 GCF_002836715.1 Psychrobacter sp. 4Dc | reverse complement strand
CAACGAGTTGATAATTTATTTCGTAATACTGGTATTACTTAATTTGGCACTGATTTCACGCAGCAACTTCACTTCCTCTGATGGCTCTTCTACTGCTTCTTCTATAACTTCCTCTACCTCTTCAGCACGGCGCATTTTATTGACACCTCTAACCATCATAAAGATGATGAAAGCTAAGATTAAAAAGTTAATAAGTACGGTAATAAAACTACCGTAAGCCAATACAGGTACACCTGCTTCTTTAAGCGCATCATAAGTCATAGCAATACCGTCAGGTGCATCGCCTAAAACCAAGAACATGTTTTCAAAATTAATCTCGCCACCAAAAATAAAAGCGACAATCGGCATAATAATATCATCTACCAAAGATTTTGTGATGGTGGCAAAAGCCCCTCCGATGATGACACCGACTGCCAAATCCATCACGTTACCTTTGACAGCGAACTCTTTAAACTCTGAAACCATACTCATTGTTTTTTCCTCAAAATTTATCTATAAACCAATAGATATTTATATAGTTAGTATCACATCTAGCTTTCATGTTAATAATTGAATACATTAATACCACTATTCATTCTGTCTGTATTTTTCCAAGATTACAACACAAAAAAAAGCAGTATAAAGTGAACCATTAATAGTTCACCTTATACTGCTCATTTTTTGAATCACTTAGTGCCAGTAAAACTACTGACACTAAGGGTTTGCGTCAAACATCAATACTATGAATTACTAAGTAACTCACTTATTGATATTAAGCACCTTTCTTACCACGGCCGTGACGCTTACGCTCACTTTCAGTCAAGTAGCGTTTACGAATACGTACCGCTTTTGGCGTTACTTCGACTAGCTCATCGTCTTGAATAAATTCAAGCGCTTGCTCAAGAGTGAACTTCACTGCTGGCGTCAACGTCAATGCTTCGTCAGTACCACTAGCACGTACGTTGGTTAGCTGTTTAGCAGTCGTTGGGTTAACAGTCATATCATCGTTACGAGAGTTAAGACCAACAATCATACCTTCATAAACTTCAAGCTGTGGCTCAGCAAACAACTTACCACGTTTCTGTAGGTTAAATAGAGCAAAACCTAGGCAAGTACCATTTGCCATAGAAACCAATACGCCGTTAGAACGACCACCAACATCACCAATCTTCTGTGGACCGTAATGTGAGAAGCTCGAGGTCATGATACCACTACCTGAAGTCAGGGTTAGGAACTCAGAACGGAAACCGATCAAGCCACGCGCTGGTATGGTCGCCTCGATACGCATACGGCCTTTACCGTCCAGCTCCATGTTAGTCATCTCGCCTTTGCGTAAACCAACTTGCTCCATGATAGAACCTTGATGCTCTTCTTCGATATCGAAGACAACGTTTTCATATGGCTCTTGTAGCTTACCATCAACTTCTTTAACGATAACTTCTGGGCCAGAAACACCTAGCTCAAAACCTTCACGGCGCATGTTTTCGATAAGTACTGATAAATGAAGCTCACCACGACCTGATACTTTAAATTTGTCAGGAGACTCAGTGTCTTCTACACGTAATGCTACGTTATGAATCAACTCACGCTCAAGACGCTCACGAATGTTACGTGAAGTCACGAACTTACCTTCACGACCAGCAAATGGTGAATTGTTTACTTGGAAGTTCATAGATACTGTAGGTTGATCTACCGTTAGTGCTGGTAGTGCTTCAACGTTGTTAGGATCACAAATAGTATCAGATATGTTTAATGCATCGATACCTGTGATACAAACGATATCACCGGCTTGTGCATCTTCAACGTCAATACGATCAAGACCATGATAACCCATAATTTTTAGGATACGGCCGTTACGCGTTTTGCCATGCTTATCAATGACAGTCACTGGAGTGTTAAGTTTAACTTTACCACGCTGAATACGGCCAATACCGATTACACCAACAAAGCTGTTGTAGTCAAGGCTTGAGATTTGCATACGGAACGGAGCGTCAGCATCAACCTGTGGAGGCTGAACAACGTCAACGATAGTTTTGAACAATGGCGTCATATCATCAGCTAAATCATCTGCTTCTAGACCTGCAATACCGTTCAATGCTGAAGCATAAACAACTGGGAAATCAAGCTGCTCATCGTTTGCACCTAGGTTGTCAAACAAATCAAAGATTTGATCCATTACCCAATCAGGACGTGAGCCAGGACGATCGATTTTGTTAATAACAACGATCGGCTTTAGACCTTGTTCGAATGCTTTTTGCGTCACAAAACGAGTCTGAGGCATTGGGCCATCAACAGCGTCAACAACTAAAAGTACGCAGTCAACCATAGACATTACACGCTCAACTTCACCACCGAAATCGGCGTGACCTGGGGTATCAACAATGTTGATACGGTATTCAGTTTCTGAAGTTTTATCTGTCCAGCGGATAGCTGTGTTTTTAGCCAAAATGGTAATACCACGTTCTTGCTCAATATCACCTGAGTCCATTGCACGCTCAGCAATGTTTGCACGGTCGCCAAAAGTACCAGACTGATGTAATAACTTATCAACCAAAGTTGTCTTACCGTGGTCAACGTGGGCAATAATTGCAATGTTACGCAGGTGTTTGATATCGTTCGCCATATAAAATGCTCGTTTCGTCTTAAAAAAATGCAGTAGCAGTAAGCGCTGCTGAATAAACTTTCATCATCAATCAGATAGATATTGAATCTAAGATGACGCAAAAAAGAATGCTATCAAATAAAAAAGTTCAATACAATCAAATATCTATACTGACGAATTCATCATACAGATTGCTATGCTATTGTACATACTGTTAATTTACAGAATGTTTGGGTGGCTAGTATAACATTATTGATTCATAAATTTATGTAATAACTCACTTTTCTCAATACATAAATAAAAAAAAGCCACCCAATGGGTGGCTTTTTTTGTAACTGTATATTTAACTATACGGTTATTTTGCTAATACTTACTGAACAACCATATCTTTAGTTTGTTCAACAGTCATTGTTTTGTCACCAGTGATGATGGCATAAACACGACGGTTCATAGCACGACCTTCTTCAGTGTCGTTTGAAGCGATTGGGTTGTTGTAACCATAGCCTACAGTTGATAGACGGTTTGGAGCGATACCGAATTCGTTAGTTAGCATAGATTTAACAGCAACGGCACGAGCTTCAGATAGACGTTGGTTATAACGTGCTGAAGGACCAGTCTTAGAAGCATGACCTTCTACACGAGCTGTAGAGTTAGGATACTCACGCATCTTCTCTGCTACTTTAGCGATTTCTGGCTTGTACTGGTTTTTGATAGCTGACTTGTCGTTATCAAAGAATACACGTAGTTCCATTTTCAGTTCGTCAGTAATGTCTACTGGTACTGGGCAACCGCGCTCATCAACTACAACGTTCATTGGAGTGCCTGGGCATGCATCGATGCTATCAGGTACGCCATCACCGTCAGAATCAAGATCAGCTTCAACAACAACTACTGGAGTGTTGTCAACTACTGGCTCTTGCATAGGTGGTACTGCTACTGTAGGTGCTAGATGGCCACCTAGTACTACTTCTAGACCGGCCAAAGCCATGCCTTCCCACCAGTTGTTGTCAAAGTTATGAATCGCACGAGCTTCACCACGTAGGCTTAGCGCGTCATTGATGCGATACATAGCACCTAAACCTAGGTTACCGATAGTGTCTTTTGATTCTGCAACTTCGTTACCAGCTGCGTTTTCAATTTTGATTTTAGATTGACCAGCACCAACCAATACATATGGCTTGAATGCACTATCAGTATAACCAGTAAATTCTTCAGTACCAATTAAGAAGTTACCAGAAATAGTTTCCTGTTCAGCATCATAAGATCCTGTGTCAGCATCATTATTGCTAATGCCATCAGTATTAGAAACGCCGTATTCTACTTGAAATTGTGTAGAAGGTGTTAGTTCGATACCAAGTGCTGCACCAGTATAAAGACCATCTTCTTGATAGTAACCATCTCCAGTAGCATCATCAACTAACACTTCCGCTTGCTCATCATCAGCACCTTCGCTGTAATGATAGCCTAATAGTAGTGGGCTAATAGTAACGCCAGCATTAGCTGCTAATGGAGCAGCTGTTACGGCAAATAAAGCTAGAGCTATTTTGTTCAATTTCATGGACTTCCTCCAAAGGATAATTTTAGTGATGCATTAAGCAAAACCGATTCTCAAGACGTACTAAGATAGACATCTCTTACGCATTTTAAGTTACAAAGCAAAACCAATTAAGGAGTAGCTTAGCGATTATTAATTCAGTTTACAACTTTTTTCGTTAACGAGCTACACATTATTACACGATAATGTTGTAACTAAAACACAATAAACAGTCTAAGTTACCCAGAACTAACACACCTTACGCTTCTTATCTTTTACACATCAGTTTGCGATAGATGAATAGTCTATTGATAGCTATTTTCTTGAAGCATTTTATTACAATTAGAATTTTTTCTCTATTGCTAATATCATTCTTTCACTAATTGAAACATTTTTTGACAGTCGCTATATATTACATATATATTGTAAAAAACCAATATTCTTCTGAAAATCAAGTGATTAGGTGTTATATATGCTTTATATACAGTGGAATAAGAGAAATTTTAAAGAATTTGGACAATTGGTTTGCTTAAAAGATAGTCAACACAAGGATGTATGAGACGTTGTTTTTTACTTGAATGACAAACAGCTATAGGATGTAGCGAATTATGAACTTATTTAATAAGGTGCTGGCCAGTTATAGAAGAATAGTCACTTTTATTCTTTATATATCTATTCGCAGAAAAGGCAGGTATGGGATTGGTAAGTTCTTAGCTATTGCATCTAGGTTATTCAATAAACTATTGAAGTTAGTCAGTTATAGGAAATTATCCCTTCAGAACAATAATATTCTCAGTGCTAAGCAATCAAACGGCTTTACTCTCGTTGAGCTAACTGTGACGACAATGGTATTGGGAATTATCGCAGCTATTGCAGCGCCAAGTATCTTAACGCACTTAGCACGAATGGAGGCGCAACGTGTCAAGCATCAGTTAGAGAACACTTTATCTTTAGCAAAGGCCGAAAGTTATATAAGTCGACAAGATGTCTTGGTTTGTTTATCGAATGATGCACAGCAATGCCATAGGAACAGTGATAAGACACTTCTGCTATTCGTAGATAAAAACAACAATAAGCATTTTGATTCTCAAGTAGATACCTTATTAATTCAGCAATCTTTAGACCTGAGATATAGTACAGTGAAATTAAGAGTTGGCGGTAGGCGTCACTATACTAAATTTTGGGGTGATAGCGGCAGACCACGAGGACACTTCGGTCATATAAAATATTGCCCTACCTCTTCTTATAACAAGTCAATGTACCAAATCTCTTTTAACCAATCCGGTATCGTCAAACATAAACTTAATGCAGACCATCCTACGAAATGTAATGGGTAATAGATGCCGTATATGTAAACCTACTTGTACATGGCCTCTTTCATCATTTTCACAGAGCTTTCTAATCCTACAAATACGGCATCTGCAATAAGTGCGTGACCAATATTTAACTCATATATACCATCAATCTTTGCAATGGCGTTCACATTGTCACACGTTAAGCCATGACCTGCGTTAATAAGCAATTTATCATCTAGGCTCTGTGCTGTAGCTACTGCATGTTCAATTCTTTTAAGTTCAGCTAACTGTGCGTCAGTATCATTTGCTAAGCCTGCTTCGGCATAAGCACCCGTATGCAATTCTATCGCGGCTGCACCACACTCTATCGCGGCTGCAATCTGCTTATCATCTGGATCAATAAACAAAGAAACCTTAATATTAGAGTTTTGTAGCTTATGAACATACTCTTTCAAAGACGTGACTTGCCCTGCAACATCAAGACCACCTTCTGTCGTTAACTCTGCACGCTTTTCAGGTACTAGACATACCCAAAAAGGTTTAACTTCGCAGGCTATTGCAAGCATCTCATCTGTCGCTGCCATCTCTAGATTCATTCTCGTCGACAACTGACCTGCCATTTCATAAACATCTGCATCTTGTATATGACGACGATCTTCACGCAGATGTATAGTGATACCGTCTGCCCCTGCCTTTTCGCACAATAATGCAGCAGCCAAAGGACTTGGATAACTCACACCGCGCGCTTGACGCAATGTTGCCACGTGATCAATATTCACGCCTAACAAAGGTTTTTTTGAATTGTTTTCAGATGAGGTAGATACAGAGATACTCATAAAAAATCCTTTGGGCAATTAAGCCTAACTTATATAGTTGATACTACGATGATATTTGAGAATGCAGTTATTGGTAACGCTGCTGCTGCTGCCATAACAGACGGCTTTGTAGCGGCTGATAATCAAGTAAATGATCAATAAGATGTCGATGTAGTTTTGACCAATGGCTCAGCGTTTGCTCAGTAATACCTAAACGTGCCATTTCTATGATATCCGCCCCCTTAAAAACAGTCTGTCCAGACTCACTGGCTAAATGCTCAGACTCTTCATTATGTACTAATACAGGGAGCAAACCTACATCCGGTAAAAAGCGGTAAGTACAATCAGACTCGATGGGATCTTCAACATTGTCATGCGTTAACGTTAAAGTGAATCCTAACTCGGTAAATAGATACTGCTCAAACTGACGTAGACAGAGACGAAGCTCGCTATTATTTAAGGGCTGCTTGAGTTGTTGTAGACTGATTTGATAATGCTGCCACAATACTGGCATTGGGTCTTCAGTAGGTAACAGCCGCCACAGTATCTCGTTTATATATAGTGCGGCATACTGATGTTGGCCGCTGATATTAGCGTAAGGTACGGCTTCTAAGACAGCAGGTTTACTATCTTTTTTAACACCGTCTTTTTGAACACTGTCAGCTTGAGTCGTATCTTGCGAGGCAATATTAATTTGACTGAAAGTTTTTAGGTCGCGTTTGCCAGTAGCAAAAAGCTGTAACGGCATAAATAGTGGCGCGCCTTTTTTCCCAACACCATGTATCACACCGTGTTGTTGAGAAAAAAGATAATACAAAGCGCGCTTTTCTTGATAAGGACGCTGATGCAATAAATACCCGACGAGCGCTTCATTACGCATTTTTTATTACCTAAATAGCTAAAAGGCAGATAGTGCTTTTGAAGCGTTTGTTTTTAACCGCTATCAATAGCCCAAACTGGTCAACGCACGTTCGTCATCAGACCAACCACGTTTCACTTTGACCCACAAAGTTAACATGATTTTTTTACCGAACAACTGCTCCATATCTTTACGAGCATCCATACCAACTTGTTTGATACGCTGGCCTTTATCACCGATAACGATGGCTTTTTGACCACCACGTTCAACATAGATAGTCGCATCGATGAAAGTACAAGCTTTGCGTGGACGCCCTGTTTTTGGATCAGTATGTGCAGGTTCGTCTTTAAACTCATCAATCTGTACGGTTAAATCATATGGCACTTCATCGCCCGCACTACGCATGATTTTTTCGCGAATGATTTCACTGGCCAAAAATCGCTCAGAGCGATCTGTGATTTGTTCTGTATCGTAAATAGGCGCAGCGACTGGTAAATGTGAGGCAATCACTTCTTGCAAACGATCTAAGTTTTGATTTTTTAGTGCAGATACAGGAACGATATCAGCAAAATCGAAACTATCGTTGAAGGTTTCGATAAGTGGTAGCACGCTGCCTTTATCTTTTAGAGTATCTGACTTATTGATAACCAATACGACTGTTAGATTGGTCTCACCGAGCTTTTGCAAGGTCAATAAATCATCGTCACGCCATTGATCTGAATCAACAACAAACAGTACTAAATCTACATCTACTAACGCCGATACCGCCGCTTTATTCATACGTTCGTTAATAGCACGTACTTCGTTACGGTGAATACCTGGTGTATCAACAAACACCGCTTGCATTTCATGGTTTGACAAAATGCCATGAATACGATGACGGGTGGTTTGTGGTTTGCGTGAAGTAATAGACAGCTTTTGACCTAATAAGTGATTCATCAAAGTTGACTTGCCCACATTTGGTCGTCCAACAATGGCCACATAACCTGCTCTAAAATCATCAGCCATCCGAGTATTGCCACTTGGCGCAAAAAATTCTTCAATAGCCATATCATTGTCTAATGCAATATCTTCTGCATCAATACTATCAGTCTCTTCGGTAACTTCGATATTGTTTTGGCTTAAATCGATATCTGTGTTTTCACCCAAACTTTGGGTGCTGTCTTCATTGTTTGATGGCAAATCAGTATGATTGCTCATAAGTTAATCCTATAGGGTTTGTGTCTAGCCGAACAGTCGTTGATGCTAAATTTATTTAGTCACCATTAAAAACGAGCTAGAAACATTTAAAGTTTTAAAATAAATAATATGTGAGGTAGTTTTAATGTATGTTTGCCAAGTTACAACCAATCTAAGCTAATACTCTGCATCTAAAAATGCATTAAATAGACATCGGCTATACACGTTTTTTGGCAGATCCTGGCAATTTATGTAATTGGTTAATCATAAGCTCTGCTGCTTTTTGTTCAGCGATACGGCGGCTCTCACCAGATTCAGTAATATCAGGGCAGTTATTGATATTGACATGACAACGTACAACGAAAATTTGATGCGGTGCATTACCACGCGTTTCCATGAGCTCGTAATTAGGCAAGTCAAACTGTTTAGATTGTAGCCATTCTTGCAGCCGACTCTTGGCGTCCTTCAATGCTTTTTGGTCATTGACATTATCAATCAGATCACCATACCAAGAGAGAACACATTTACGAGTAATATCCATATCCTGACTGTCTAAATAGATAGCACCAATCAGAGACTCTACAGCATCCGCCAGTATGGAAGCACGATTGCGACCGCCACCTTTGCGCTCACCTACTCCTAATATAAGATGGTTAGACAGCTCTAAGTTTTGAGCGATAATTACCAACGACTCTTGGCGCACCAATGTCGCGCGCATACGCGTCAAGCGCCCTTCATTTTGACTAGGATAACGATGATATAAAGCTTCACCCACAATCATCCCTAACAGTGCATCACCTAAAAACTCTAGGCGCTCATAGTTTTTTTTGCTATCAAATGAGCGATGCGTTAGCGCAAGTTTAGGTAAGCTCAAGTCATTGAACTCGTAGCCTAACTTACGCGTTAATACTGCTAACCGCTGAATAAATTCTGAGCTAACAACAAGCGTGTCAACAGACGTACTATTTTTTTGGGAAGTAGGAACTGCTTGGGAATGGTGCGAAGTTGGTTTCATGCGTGGTTTATGGTTATCCCTTCTGCTTGACAGATTTAGTTTAATAATATTATTTGATATATTTTATGAAATAATGAAAGCGCTATGTCGTACTATGATGGCTTACTCTGCTGTTGCCATTTCAATGTTACCTTCGAAACGGTTCACGATATCGACATTGCTAAAAAAGTTATTAGTTACTGCATATTCTTTATAGATAGCCAATTGACCTGTTTTCTTATCGGTAAAGGTAAATACATCTTCCGCTTTAGTATCGTAATCTGCGTTAATTGATAACTGTTTGTTGACACGTTCAACAAACTGTTTGGCTGTCTCGTTATTATTATTGGCTTCTTTTAGCTGTGCACTTAATACCTTGGTCAATTGATAATCACCAATCTGAGCCGGTACGATAGCTACTATCAACTTAGTCGCAATACCTAGAAGTATAATAATGAGAACAACATTTGTCACACTGGCACCGCGCTGTATAGCCAAACCAGATAATTGCTGCATTATGATATCCTTCTAAAGATAAACGACTATTTCTAATAAGTGTATAAATAATAAATAGCTATTAATTATTTAGCAACGATATTAGCATAAAACCATTATCAACCAATCAACCTCTAAGCAATCACATTGCCTTAATTGATAGTACCATTACGTTCAAAGGTTGGTAGATTAAGACCAGGAGGTTTATGCATCCAAATATAAACTGCCTTACCTGCTAGGTTTTCATCCGGAACGAAGCCCCAAAATCTACCGTCTGCACTGCGATCTCGGTTATCACCCATCACAAAATACTGATTTTCTGGCACGTCAATGCGCCACTCAGTGCCTTCTGACTCTACCACCTCTGGTGATTGTTGCTGCAAAAATGGCGCGTATTGTGAACTGTTCATGCCATCTAAATAGCGTACGAGGTGCTTATTGTCACCTTGTACTTCTTCAAAATATTGTGCCGCGTCTTCTTCTTGCTGACCCATTGCAGAAGCACTCTCTTCGGTCAGCACTTGACCTGGACCAACTTGGCCTGGTAAGTATAGCTGTGAAGTCAATTCAGCATTTGCCGCGAAATCTACAGACTTAGTCTCAACAGGTACATCATTGATAGACAGCGTGCCTTGACTATAACTTACGCTATCACCAGGCAAACCGATAACGCGTTTAATATAATAAATGCTCGGGTTTTCAGGGTAGCGAAACACTGCCACATCACCATGCTCAGGTTCACCAGTATCTAGTACCTTATTGTAGGTTAACGGCAGGCGCACGCCATATGCATACTTATTGACAGCAATAAAGTCACCCGTATATAGCGTAGGCACCATAGAAGATGATGGAATATTAAATGGCTCAATTAAAAATGAGCGTACTATCAATACCACTGCTAACACAGGAAAAAAGTCATAAGCCCAGCGAACTAGTAAGCCTTCTTGACCTCGACCACGAGTTTTGCGCTGTTTGAGCGCTAGCTTATCTAACAGCCAAACAATTCCTAGGACTATAGTTAACGGCACTAAAATTAAATTAAAATCAAAATCCATACCAAATTGCCTATTAACGAGCGGCTTATCTAACACCTTTACGATAAGACTCACTACATTTGACTGTTATCTACAATGACTATCTTGAGTTACGTTTAGCAATTAGCTATCAACTTGCAACACAGCTAAGAAGGCTTCCTGCGGGATTTCCACATTACCTACTTGTTTCATACGTTTTTTACCAGCTTTTTGCTTAGACAATAGCTTTTTCTTACGTGACACATCGCCACCATAGCATTTTGCTAATACGTCTTTACGCATGGCTTTTACCGTACTACGACCAATGATCTGGCTACCGATAGCTGCTTGAATGGCGACATCAAACATTTGACGTGGAATCAGCTCTTTCATCTTCGTAACTAGAGCATTACCACGATAACGTGATTGGGTTTCGTGCACGATCATCGCTAAGGCATCGACTTTATCGCCATTGATTAGCACATCAACTCTCACCAACTTATCAGCTTGATAGCGCTCGAAGTTATAGTCTAGCGATGCAAAACCACGTGAAACCGACTTTAGGCGATCAAAGAAATCCATGACAACTTCGCCCATTGGAATATCAAATATCAGCTGTACTTGTCGACCCATAAAACGCATATCAACCTGAACGCCACGACGCTCAATACATAGCGTCATTACATTGCCTAAGAATTCTTGCGGTACTAAAATCTGACAGCGAGCAATTGGCTCACGGAATTCTTCAATGTTGTTTGGCTCAGGTAGATGTGATGGATTATCTACATAGATTACATCACCGTTCTTTTTCTCAATTTCGTAAATAACTGAGGGCGCTGTAGTAATCAAATCTAGATCATATTCACGCTCTAGACGCTCTTGGATAATCTCCATGTGCAACATACCCAAGAAGCCACAACGGAAACCAAAGCCAAGCGCATCCGACGTATCTGGCTCAAAAAACAGTGACGCATCGTTAATTTGCAGTTTTTGTAAGGCTTCACGGAATTTTTCAAAATCACTCGAATCTACTGGGAACATACCAGAATAGACTTGTGGCGTGACTTGTTTAAAACCTGGGATACGATCCACATCAGGGGTCTTAGCATGAGTGATAGTATCGCCTACTGGCGCTCCGGCAATATCCTTAATACCCGCAATAACAAAGCCGACTTCCCCTGCTTCTAAAACACCCGTATCTACAGGCTTAGGGGTAAAGACACCAATCGAGCCAACCAGATGTGCCTCTTGAGTCGATTTGATATATAATTTGTCACCTTTACGTATAGTACCTTCACGTACCCGTACCAATGAAACTACGCCCAAATAATTATCGAACCAAGAGTCAATAATTAGTGCTTGCAGTGGTGCTTCACGATCACCAGTTGGTGCCGGAATAAACTCTACTAGCGCTTCTAGCAGCTTATCAACACCAAGACCAGATTTGGCTGACACTCGCGGTGCGTCAACGGCATCGATACCGATAATATCTTCAATTTCTTGAATGACGCGCTCAGGCTCAACTTGCGGCAGATCAATCTTATTTAACACCGCCATGACCTCTAAGCCTTGATCAACGGCTGTATAGCAATTAGCCACTGACTGCGCTTCTACGCCTTGAGCGGCATCAACAACCAATAGCGCACCTTCACAAGCTGCTAATGAACGCGAAACTTCATATGAAAAATCGACGTGACCAGGGGTATCAATAAAGTTAAGCTGATAGCGCTCACCATTTGGATGATCATAAAACAGTGTTACTGACTGTGCTTTGATAGTGATACCGCGCTCACGCTCAATATCCATTGAGTCGAGCACCTGCGCCTGCATCTCGCGATCTTGCAAGGCACCGCACATTTGAATAAAACGATCGGCAAGGGTCGACTTACCATGATCAATGTGGGCAATGATTGAAAAGTTACGAATATTGGCTAATGCAGTCACAAAGCGCCTACTAAATTAAGGGTGATAGAATAATAAAACTAAAAAATAAATATTGTCAGATGCAATTGATAAGTTGCTTGTACTTCTTTGAAGGTCAACCGTTATAACAAGCCAATTCGGCTAATACTACCGTCTAAAATCCATAGCCAAGCACATTAACTCTTATGCGCAGACATAAAAGAGTATTCTAGCAGTTTTCCACTGCAAAGTAAGGCGATTTTGTTAGAAGAGATGTGACTTGCAGATGAAATGAAAAAAACTTAATACTTATAGAGAATGTCTAGTATATTAAGAACTGATAGAAAATCTTGAGAAGATCATTTATTCTAGGCAAAAAAAAACCAATCTCGATAGATTGGTTTTTTTCGTACTGCTATATATGGTGGCGATGAAGAGACTTGAACTCTTGACCTCACGATTATGAGTCATGCGCTCTAACCAGCTGAGCTACATCGCCGTTTTAGGCTGCACATTATGCCCAAGCTGTTGACTGCCGTCAACCCCTAATAAGCATTTTTTGCAAAAAAATGAATTTAATTCAGATTAATTGCAACTATTACTATAACAAACAATAAAAAAGGTTTGGTAAACCGATAAGCCGGGTTCTGTCGTGGACGATCATTCCTCTAGGCGTATCATCGCTAATACGCTCAAGCAACCTACCCGCATCGAACGCGGGCCGCGCCATGCCGATGCCTATTTGGTCTTGCTACGCGTGGAGTTTACCATGCCGTGAGATGTTGCCATTCACGCGGTGCGCTCTTACCGCACCCTTTCACCCTTACCGATGATACCCTAAGGTACTAAAGGCGGTCTACTCTCTGCTGCACTGGTCGTCAAGTTACCCTGCCCAGCCGTTAGCTGGCACGCTGCCCTATGTAGCCCGGACTTTCCTCCCCTGCTCATCTGTTGCCAGTGTGCAGCGGCGATCGCCTAGTCTACCAAGCGCGCTAGTATAGCAAACTTATGACTGCCTGCGAATGTCTTTTGGATTTATTTTTGTGGACAACATAAATAGGCTAAACAAAATTTGCTGGTAGTGTGTCAATATTACCGACCAGATTATCTTTTAGATACGGTATTTGTAGCCAATGCGCTGCGAGATAATGATTGTCTAAATATTTTCGTAGAAATTCAATAGTGCTATTTGCGATCTCCGTATCCGTTTGCTCAGCATCATCATGGATATGATTATAAATTACGCTATGTACTATTAATCCTCGCGACTTTATGGCTTCTAAACTCAGCAAAGTGTGATTGATGCTGCCCAATCGACCAGAGGTGACCAAGACAATAGGATAGCCTTGCTCGGCAATATAGTCTAACGTGAGTAGATTCTCTGTAATGGGCACAAGCAAACCACCTGCACCTTCTAGTAGTACCAGCTCATACTCAGATTGCAGGCGCTTAGTAGCATTGGTAATCATATCAGGATCAAGTGTTTCCCCTGATAATTTAGTAGCCAGATGAGGAGACGCTGGCTTCTTATAACGATGAGCACAAGTCGTAAAATCGAGGTCACATTGCTGTAAAGAAATGTCCATAAGTTGACGATGCGTAATGATATCATCAGCAATATTCATCTCACCATTATTTGGATTAATCGATACGCCCGTTTGCACTAACTTTTGAGTGATGACATTTAAGCCTTGCTGCATAAGCGCTTTGGCAAGCAGTCCAGTAGCATAGGTTTTACCAATATCGGTATCGATACCAGAAACAAATAGAACACTCATGGTTGACCTCGGTTTTCTAAATACGTATGCACTACTTTTAGCAGCGCTTGGCATAAGGTAGTCAGTTCATCATCAGTAATCACGTAGGGTGGCATGATATACACCAGCTTACCAAATGGTCTGACCCAGATACCGTTATCAATCAATAAAGACTGAAATGTAGGCATATCGACCGCTTCATGCAACTCAATGACGGCGACTGCACCCAAACAACGTACCTCGGCAACACCGTCTAATAACGCAGCAGGCGCTAACTGCTGTTCCATGATAGTCTGCATGTTTGCGGTACGCGCTTCAATATCATAAGACATAATCAAATCAATCGATGCGCACGCAACTGCACAGGCCAGTGGGTTGCCCATAAAGGTTGGGCCATGCATAAGGGCTGGATAGTCACTATTATGAATGGTATCGGCAATTTTTCGGGTACATAACGTTGCAGCAAAAGTCATATAGCCACCCGTCAGCGCCTTACCAATGGTCATGATATCAGGGCTAATAGCCGCATGTTCACACGCAAATAATTTACCACTACGACCAAACCCAGTGGCGATTTCATCCGCAATCAATAGTACATCATGCTCATCGCACAGTTGACGCAGCAATTGTAAATATTCAGGACTATAAAAACGCATCCCGCCTGCGCCCTGAATAATTGGCTCAATGATAAAACCTGCCAGCTGCTCACCATACTCTACAAAAAACTGAGCTAATGATTCACGCTCATCTACTGTCAATGAGCGCTCAAAGCCAATGGGCGGTGCAGGGACGAAATGCTGCATCGGTAATTGCTTTCCATATAGGCTGTGCATACCATTAACAGGGTCACAGACACTCATGGCATGCCACGTGTCTCCGTAATACCCTGAATGGGTTGATGCAAATTGTTGCTTGGTTGGACGCTTGGCAGCTACTTGATATTGCAGCGCCATTTTTAGCGCCACTTCTACCGCGATACTGCCACTGTCCGCATAAAAAATCGCATCAAGTCCAGCAGGTACAATGTCGAGCAGTTTTTTACCTAAATCTATCGCCGGCTGATGAGTCAATCCACCAAACATGACATGCGCCATTTTACCCAACTGCTTAGTCAGTGCTTCATTCAGTTTTGGATGGTTATAACCATGAACGCTCGCCCACCATGACGACATACCATCGATCAGGCGCGTGCCATCTTCAGTAATGATGTAGATACCTTCAGCGTGATCGATAACGATATTGGAATAGGTTGGTGGCAGGCTGGCATATGGATGCCAAAGATGTTGCTGATCGAACTCACTGGCTACTTGCATAGATTTGGTTGTCATTGTTTTTGTGGTCATTATATTGTCCCTAAAACGTTGTAAACCCAAACGTCATCAATCGCTTATAAGTACTCTATTGACCCGTAATACGCTTGTATTTAGACAGCAGGTCGCTTTCAGTCTCAACATGATTGGGATCGTGAGGAATACAGTCGACTGGACAAATCACAACGCATTGTGGCTCGTCAAAATGTCCAACACATTCTGTACATAGATCAGGGTCGATGACATAGATATCATCCCCTTCTGAGATGGCTTCATTGGGGCAAGCAGGCTCGCACACATCACAGTTGATGCACTCATCAGTGATTAATAGTGCCATGAACTGTTCCTTATATTTTTGCTCGTATTAGGGCTTGTCCCTAATTCAAACGTTTATCACTAAATGGGCTAAAAATGGCTAAATCTTTGACAAACGGCGTCAAATAACTGGTCAATATCTCGATATTGTCTGCACTATTTTTCTTGTTTGCCTGCGATTTATCTAATTTTTATCACTATTTTTAAAATAGGGACATGCCCTATTCCTATATGGCTGCTCCTTACTATTTTAGCAAGTGCTAGCAGCATATCTTTGATGCAGTACCTTTTATTTACTATTTAACTTTTTGTCGAATGCTTGCAAAACACAAGGTGGAACGAATTTATTAACGTCACCGCCAAGTTTCGCAATTTCGCGAATCATAGTAGATGAGATAAATGAGTAATTTTGAGATGGGGTCAAAAACACCGCCTCAAAGTTTTCATCGAGCTCACGATTCATATTGGCTAGCTGAAACTCGTACTCAAAATCTGACATTGCACGCAAGCCACGCAAAACTGCCGTGGCGTTTTTCTCACGCATAAAGTCAACAAGCAGCCCTTCAAAACCAATGACAGATACCTGCGGTAAGTCTGCAAATACGGTTTCGACCAAAGCAACGCGCTCTTCAAAATTGAACAAGGGTTTTTTATGATGGCCTGAGGCAACCGCGATAACGACCTCATCAAATAGCTTGACGGCGCGTGTGACCAAATCTACATGACCATTGGTAATAGGATCAAAGGTACCAGGGTATAGAATTTTGGTATGTAGCTTTGAGGAATTGGGAGAAACAGAGTGGCTCATAGCATGACTGATATAATCGGTGATATTAGGCCATATGCTAGCAAATTTTGCTCAAACTTAATACTTATCTGCTACATTTGTCCTAACAGCTGATTTACCTTTTCATCAGAGGCTTTGATACAATAGGCAGTTCGACTCATCCATCTCATAATCGAAATAAAAAACAAGACTAGTTATTGGATTAGGATGAGGAATTAGTGGGACTGATTAAATAAGGAGCCTATATTTTAGGTCATCCTTATGGAGAAATTATGTCAAAAAAATCAAAAAAGCCAGATAATCAGATTTGCGCCAATAAAAAGGCGCGTCATGAGTATTTTATCGAAGAAACCTTTGAGGCAGGACTGGCATTACAAGGCTGGGAAGTCAAAGCCATTCGTGCAGGAAAAATGACTATTACCGAAGCGTATGTCATATTCCGCAATAACGAAGCTTTCTTATTTGGTGCGCACATTCAGCCATTACTATCGAGCTCAACGCACGTTAGTCCAGACAGTATTCGTACCCGTAAACTGCTGCTAAACCGTCGTGAGATCGAAAAACTATCTGGGGCAATCAACCAGAAAGGCTACGCTTGTGTACCGCTGTCTTGCTACTGGAAAAACTCATTGGTGAAATGCCAAATTGGCCTAGCATTGGGTAAAAAGCAGCATGACAAACGTAAAACGCTAAAAGATCGTGACTGGGAACGTGATAAGCAACGCGGTTTCAAACAGCATTTAGATTAAGCGTTATTTAATCTATATAAAAAAGGACGACTCAATATTTACTGAGCCGTCCTTTTTTGCTGTTTATAATATTTTATCAAAAACCATTTTAAACGCTAGTTGGTAAAAATAGACTTGTAAAGTAGTAGTTTTATAAAATAGAAACCTTTATAACATCTAGCCAGCGACCTTTTATGCCATTTTCTCTTCTAGAGACAATGCTGTCTTTCTACTAGCCTGACGCAATTGCCTAACACCATGAGCAATCAGACAACCAATACCTAACCAAATCAGACCATAGCTATAGATCATCGCTGACTCAAATGGGTTACCTAGTACGGTCACTGCCAAGATAAATAGCAACGCAGGCTCTAGATAGCTCATCATGCCATAGACGTTGACTGGTAGCATTTGACTGGCATCAATATTGGTCTTCATCGCCAAGACACTGAGCACACCTAAACCTACTAGCATCATGATAAAGAACCCAGAGCCGCTAACCAATACTAAACTGCTTGGGGCAAAGAAGAACAAGTAAGCCAGCGCAAAGGGCGCAAATATCGTTAAATCAATCAATAATCCAGTCACGGCACCGACTCCCTGCAGTCGGCGTAAAATGTAGTAAACGGGATACGTACCGCATACCCATAGCGTCGCCCAAGAGACACTTTGGGTACGAATAACTTCGCTACCTACGCCCAGTGCAGCAAAGGCCACTGCCAACCATTGCAAACGGCTTAGTTTTTCGCCAAAGAGGACACAACCAAACACCACCATCATTAACGGGAATAAGAAATACCCCATCGCGGTTTGCACACCTTGCCCATTAACTGGCGCCCACATAAATAACCAAAATTGGCTAAGGAATATCGGTGTAGGTAGTAGCAGCCAAGCCCATTGCTTAGCGCCTCTTATCACTTTCAATTTATCGATGTGCAATCCCAGACGTCCACTTACCATCAGGTATCCGACCAACGCTGCCCACATCGCGAGCATGCGCCAGATAAAAACTTGCGTCCCTGATAATGGCGATAAAAAGCTGCTATACGCATAGAGGACGCCAAATAGCACATTGGACAATATGGCAAAAGACACTCCTAGTATCACAGTGCGTTGTTGTGCGCTACCTGTCGTCCAAATCGCAGGTAGTGGCAAACGTGCAGCAGTCGTTGCTAGCGTATTAGCGAATACATTGGAGAGCATTGAGATAGACATGATAAGCACCGTAGCTATTAATAGATTATAAAAAACCAATTGCTAGCTCTTTTTTTTAAAGCAGCTCTGATTGGTACAGTCTATTTTACTAGGGTGCTTTAATATATTATCTCTATATAGATGTATTAATGAATAAAAATATCAAATATGTATCATATAAATCATTATTTTCTTATATTAGTATTTTTAGTGATAATATTTATAAAAATAGATAGAAAACTCTGCTATTAAGGATGTCCTGATATGAGCCATACTTTAGATAATATTGATAAAGCCATTTTGAACTTGCTACAAGATGATGCGACATTACCGCTTAAAACTGTCGCAGAACGAGTGCATGTATCTATTGCAACGGCACAGCGGCGTATACAGGCGCTCATAGATAGTGACGTGATTACCAAACAAGTCGCCATCGTCAATCCTGACAAAGTGGGCTATGGCCTGACAGCCGTAGTGATGATAGAAATGGAGCGCTCTAATACCTCAATGCAGCATCGGTTTGAGCGCCTGATGGATGCACAATCGCGAATCATGAGCTGCTATGAAGTATCGGGCGATTTTGATTTTATGTTGATGGTCAATGCAAAGAATATGAGCGACTATCATCAGTTCACTCGCAGCTTACTGACTTACGAAAATAATGTGCGCAATTTCAAAAGCCAGTTTGTGATGAACTTTACTAAGAGTGGGACAAAAATTACCCTAGATTAATTATAATTAATACGTCTCAGCTGAAGTTGCCTATCATATGACAATGGATGATAAGTAGCTAAGTTACCTCTAAACTCTGTACGATATTCACCAGACATCCGAGAAGAAATAAAAACTCGATAGTTAATTTCGTAAGCCCATTTGTTAGACAAGGAAGCCTAATCATGACTGACCACACAAATGCTACTCAGAAGAATATGCAAGCGTCACTAAAACCGTTAAACCCATTAAATTTAAAAAAGATAATAGCAGGCGCTCTGTTTGCTACGGTACTAGCCAGCTCAGGCTGTGCGACTAGCTCATTGTTAGACAATAGCGGGCATGTCACTACGAACACAACGAAGCAGATACTGTCTGAAGATCAAATTGTTGCCTTTGGTCGTCCTGCGCAGGCGTTACCAAAAATGCCAAACGCGACGATGGTTATCGTAGGAGAAAAAAATAGCTACGTCCTTACCCAAGGTGGGACAGAGATGGTGAATTTACTGAGTAATCTCACGCAAGAAAACATTCAAGTGGATAACGACATGAGCTTTCATGTACCCAATAATGATGGGTACTTTCAAGGTGAGATGAAACTGTCTTATGCCAAATTAAAAGATGAGTTTGGGCGCTCAGACTATCAGTTCTTTTTGCAAAATAATGGTAAAGAGTGCACCTCAGCGAGCGATCAACGTATCAATGCTCAGCGCTTTTGTTTTAGCGTTCCTGTCAAAGGCGCTATCTATCCGCAAGTTAGTAACTTAGGATTAATTCAGTCAAACTATCGTGCATTGACCAGGCCCTATACGGTGAGCTTCTATACACAAACTCAGCAAGATGTCGTCACTCATAGCGGTCCAAATGGCGCACAAAAGCTAGTATTGCTACCCTTTGCCCTCGCCTTTGACGTGGTTACTTTCCCGCTTCAGTTATTAGATTAAATAGCTAACTATTAGACTACTCATCGTCTAGTATCAAGTTTCAAGGTACGCCATGAAGGCTACATTGTGAAAGCTATCTCATGAAAACTACGTTATATAAGGCACGCTATCGAAAGGTATTCCGTACCCGACCGTAACGTGCCTGCTTAATATCTTAGAATAACTTTTCGACCAATGTTTTCGGGTAATTTTGTTTTGCCTTCTCTGCCGCTCGAAACATCATCTCATCTGCTTCGACAGGGCCTGCAACATCGCATAAGCATACATAAGCCAGCTGCATCAAATTATTTAACAGGTGCTCATTATCAGGTACAGACGGGCGATTGCCTTCTAAAAATTGACTGATGTTAAAACTATGCCCTTTGAAGGTGCGCTCTTGCGAAACAGTTTGGTGCATGGTTAGAAATAGGTTGCGACTTTCTGTTTCTGATAACTGACTGCGCAGCGCCTCTACGACGGTATAAAATGCAAGAACCAATTCAGAGACAGGTACTGGCGCTTTGATTGCTTCATTATGACTATTATGGCGATTGTGACTATCAGATTCGACAGTCTGCTGACTGTCCGCTTGCAACGTAGCCCAAAAGCCTTTCCTAATATCAGACTTATAAGCTTGCAGCTCAGGATAGCGCCTTGTCGCATCCAAGACGCACTGTTGCATCATTTTCACAGAGACCGTTGAGTATCTCTGCCACTGTGATTTAAGCAGCCGCACCTCTTCAGGATGTAGATAATCGGCAAGTACTTCTGCCATCGCAGTCACAGCTTGGTCTACGGACTGAGTATCAATATTCATCAGCTCGCTCCTATAAATGCCGCTCGGTTAAACTCTTGGAATCAAACATCTGCTTCTGAAACTCAGGGTAACCAAGCTCTGCATGCTCGGTATAATCAAGGCCGCGCTGCTCATGTAAGCGGCTTGCTTTTAACCCAAAGCTTAGATCGATCAGCTTATACATCACTAGCCCCAATCCCAGTCCCCAGCCTAACGCTACACCGACGCCCAGCGCTTGTACGCCAAGCCGTGATAAGTTAAATAAATCTCCTGTATAGAATAATCCTGCAGCAATCGTACCCCACGCACCGCCAAAACCATGTACTGCCACTGCCGAGACCACATCGTCTACTTTGAATTTTAATAATGCTTGCGACGATAAGATATAAACCACGGAAGCAACCGCACCGATGATAATGGCAAATACAGGCGTAGTGGTAGCACAACCTGCGGTAATCGATACCAGACCAATCAAGCTGGCATTGACACTATCGCTCAGTAAAATAGCTTTGTTAAGCGATCGGGAGATCAGCATGTAACTCACCACCGCACTGACTGCAGCGACAAAAGTATTGACTGCGATTAAACCAATATTGCCGGTGATAGATAATGTCGACCCAGCGTTGAACCCGAACCAACCAAACCATAAGATAAATCCGCCAAGCGCCAGTAACGTCATGTTATGCCCTGCGATAAGTCTTGGCGTACCATCAGGTGCAAAGCGGCCTAATCTTGGGCCAATGACCAAGATACCTGCCAAGGCCAACCAGCCACCGATAGAATGCACGACAGTAGATCCAGCAAAATCAATAAAACCAAGCTCGGCTAGCCAGCCCGTACCGCCGAAGTAACCACCCCATACCCAACTGGCAAATACAGGGTAAATGAACAAACAAATCAAACATGCCGCCACTGCATAGCCGATAAAGGAAACTCGCTCTGCCATTGCACCACTAGCAATCGTCACCGCTGTCGCTGCAAACATCATCTGAAAAAATATCAATGCCCAGTCCATATTGGACAACTCAATTGGCATAAAATGATCCGTACCGACAAATCCGGAGTGATTGGTACCCATCATCAGCCCAAAACCAACCAAGTAGAACGCCAGACCGCCGATACACATATCGGTATAGTTTTTCATCATCACGTTTACCGCATTTTTCGCACGTACCGATCCGCTTTCAAGTAGAGCAAAACCTGCCTGCATAAAGAACACCAATACCCCGCCCCAGATAATCCAAGCGATGTTTTGATATTCGAGCAGCTGTGCCACGGTCAATGTGTCAGTCGCAGCAGCTTGGGCACTACTTATCATTGCAAACGATAATATACTTAGCATCAGCCTACTACTTAGTGATGATTTTAATAGTTTTGGTAATGTCTTTATCGTGTCCAGTCCAACAGATGATGTTCTCATTTTATCTCCAAACACTTATCTAGCCGTTCAAATTTTATCGGTGCACTATTTTTACTCATTAATGCACACAAATAAGCCCTAATAAGGGTGGAGCAAAACCTGTGCCAAAACCTATCATTAGAAATTGAAGTAAGTCTTAAATGTAAGAAAACAAATGACCAGTATCAGATAAATCAGTATTTTGACTATTACGTTTGCGAGGATGTAGCTAAAAATTGAACTAGAATAGAGAGTGGTTGTTAGAAATAAGTTTTATAGAGCTAATAATGCGACTGTTCTGCCTAGACTGTTTTTGCCATTATTTTTCTGTGCGGATAGCTTACTTTGCATGAGCAGTTTATCTCACGCTATCAATAACTTATCGGCAATCGCCCCTTATAGAATAGGTCGCATAGTGAAGGCGATTCATGTTAAAATGAGCGCTTTTAAATTCGCCTTTATTATCATTGGGTAATAAGGGCTGTATTTTTAGTGCCATTTTTCTAATTAACAGGTCCGCCCATGTCTGCCGATACCATCGCCCGCACTGCCTTTAAACAAGGCACCAAGCCACTTTATGATTATGACAAACACTGGGCGAGCTGCTACGAGCCGGCGCCTTATCTGCCGATGAGCCGCAAAGAGATGGACGATTTGGGCTGGGATGCTTGTGACGTCATCATCATCTCAGGTGATGCCTATGTCGATCATCCAAGCTTTGGTATGGCGATTATCGGTCGCTTGCTTGAGTCGCAAGGTTTCCGTGTTGGTATCATTGCTCAGCCAGATTGGAAGAGTAAAGACGCCTTTATGGAATTGGGCAAACCTGTTTATGCGTACGGCGTAACCGCGGGCAACATGGACAGCATGATCAACCGCTATACCGCCGATCGCAAAATCCGTAGCGATGATGCTTACTCTCCTGGCAACGTGGCAAACAAACGCCCTGACCGCGCGGCTATCGTCTATAGCCAGCGCTGCCGTGAAGCCTATCCTGATGTACCAATTATCTTGGGCGGTATTGAAGGTAGCTTGCGTCGTATCGCTCATTACGATTATTGGTCAGACAAAGTGCGCCGTAGTATATTGCTGGATGCGCGTGCTGATGTCTTACTGTATGGTAATGCTGAACGTGCGATCGTCGATGTGGTACATGGTCTGTCTAAAGGCTATAGCTTTGAGCAAATGAGCAAACTGCGGGGTACTGCTTACTTATTGACCCCGACTCGTCGTCACTGGCAAGAAGATATGACTGAGGTTGCGAGTAATGATGTCGATACCGTCGGCCGTGTCGATCCAATCATCAACCCTTATGTGATGACCGAAGACGTTGATAGCTGTTCAATTGAGCAGAGCAAACCATCGGACTCGCCTGTTGGCCAAGCCATGCCTTCATCTATGTCGTCACAATATCAGGGTTTTGTCGCTGAGCCAGTTGCCAATAAAGTCATCAACGCTGAACAAGTCGATGAAGAGACGCAAGTGGTGCAAATGCGCGGCTTTGATAAGCCAATGACCGCACGTAAGCATAAGCTAAAAATGCCACCACGTGAAAAAACCGTTATTCGTCTGCCTGACTACGAGCATGTCAAATCTGACCCTGTGCTTTATGCTCATGCAAGTCGTATCCTGCATTTAGAAACCAATCCAGGTAACGCCCGTGCGCTTGTACAGCGTCATAGTAGCGGTGCTGGTAACTCACATACCTCTATCGACGTTTGGCTTAATCCACCACCAGTGCCACTCTCAACTGAAGAGATGGATTATGTGTTTGACCTGCCGTATGCACGCCTGCCGCATCCAAGCTATGGCGATGCGCGCATCCCTGCTTATGACATGATTAAGTTTTCGGTCAATATCATGCGCGGCTGTTTTGGTGGTTGTACCTTCTGCTCGATCACTGAGCACGAAGGCCGTATTATCCAGAGCCGTTCAGAAGATTCAATCTTGCGCGAAGTAGAAGCGATTCGAGATACCGCACCGAACTTTACTGGTGTGATATCTGATCTTGGTGGCCCGACTGCCAACATGTATCGCCTCAGCTGTAAAGACGAGACAATTGAGAAGAACTGCCGTAAGCCATCTTGTGTCTATCCTGATGTCTGCGAAAACCTGATTACTGATCATAGTAATTTGACCAAGCTATATCGCAAAGCCCGTGATATCAAAGGCGTGAAAAAGATCCTGATTGCTTCAGGCTTACGTTATGACTTGGCAGTGAAAGATCCTGAATATGTGAAAGAATTGGTCAGTCATCACGTCGGTGGTTACCTCAAGATTGCGCCTGAGCACTCTGAAGAAGGCGTGCTATCGAAGATGATGAAGCCGGGCATGGGCAGTTATGATCAATTCAAAGCCATGTTTGAACAGTTCAGTCAGGAAGCTGGCAAAGAGCAATATCTGATTCCTTACTTCATCGCTGCCCATCCGGGTACCAAAGATGAAGATATGATGAACCTTGCGCTTTGGCTCAAAAGTAATGGCTATCGTGCTGACCAAGTACAGGCGTTTTATCCAAGCCCAATGGCGACCGCGACTACCATGTACCACACGCATAAAGACCCACTACATAAGGTCAGCCGTGATGAAGGTGACATGGATATCGTCAAGTCTGGCAAGCAGCGCAAACTGCATAAAGCATTCTTACGCTATCATGATCCAAAAAACTGGGTATTACTACGTAAAGCCTTACAAGACATGGGTCGTAGTGACTTAATTGGTAAAAACCGTGGTTGCTTGATTCCACCATTTAACGCCAGTTTAGAAGGGCGTGATGCCGCGCAAGATACTTACCAGTCAGCGCGCAAAAAGAATAGCCGTGT
This sequence comes from Psychrobacter sp. 4Dc, assembly GCF_002836715.1. Lineage (GTDB taxonomy): Bacteria > Pseudomonadota > Gammaproteobacteria > Pseudomonadales > Moraxellaceae > Psychrobacter. Next base: position 49,493 of record NZ_PJAT01000123.1, on the reverse strand, counting down.
TGGCAATGACTCAGTGAAGCGCAGTAATGGCTCGTCAAACAGCAATGCGTCAGCTAAAGGCGCAGCAGGCAAAGGCATGGCGGGTAAGAAGAAAGTTAGCAAAGGCAATTTCCAAACGCAGCATACTGGTCTGCCACCGCGTAAAACCAAGTAGTATTCATAGCAAGTAATGTTCATAGTATAGAAATGCATGCTCAATCTAGAGCATTTTAAGTAAAACAAAAAACCGCCTATCAGCCACTCGTTGATAGGCGATTTTTTATGCGCTAATTTTATAGTCGCGCATCTCATAATTAATACGACTTACTTTTCAGCATGTCGCAGATTACAAGTTACATTAGACAGCGGTTGGGTAACGAAGCTAACAGGTAACGAACAATTTCTAACATTGAAATGGTTCGTTTTCGCTACTATAACCCTCATATGCTAAACGCATAATTAAGAACAAGTAAATGACACCAGTGAAAAACTTTGGAGAGCACTATGAAAATGACAACCAAAATTGCGACTACCCTACCAGTCCTTGCCATATTGAGCGCTTGTGCGACTACCGCACCAACTACCCCAGATGCAAATGATACGCCAGTTCCAGAAAAAGTAACCGCTGCCTATGATCGTATGGCACCAGCACCGTACACCTGTACCGATGACAGCAAAATCATGGCAAAGCAATCTATTAACAAAGAACAAGTGATGCTCAACGCTACCTTGCCAAAAGTAAAATGGGCAGAGCAGCCGATCGTCCTAAACGGTAAAATGAAAGGCGAAGTTGCAAGCTATGTAAACGACTCAAACCCAGAAGTCGTCTATGCATGGCACATGAAAGGTGACAAAGGTATCTTTGCGATGAAATGGGCTAATGGTAAAGAATACCAAGTAAATTGCCAAATCTAATCAGCTAAAGATACGCTCGTATCGTAATAGACAAATAGTCACAACAGAAAAAAGCAGTCATTATATAGTGGCTGCTTTTTTATGCGTGTTCGTTTGATACGTGTATAAAGACGGCTATAAGAAACAGTTCCAAGTAGACGGTTGTACAGTCAGTTCAATATAATTTTGATACAAGGAAACCGAGTGCAAGTTATACATTATTATGCTTAGCGAGGATGACGATGTAGCGGATTTATATAGACTTGACTATATAGTTGATTCAATTTAAAAGTAGCATAAGGCAGCCGAGCGCAGTTGTAACTGTGACACTGCAAGCGAGGTTAACGCTATCATTCTTTTGGAGAGAATTGGACTATATCAAAACTTACCATCTGATGCATTTCACTAGAGAAGCACCAAGAAAGCTGGCAAAATAGCAGGTAGAGCAAATCAATCATGACCAATAACCAAAAGGGTAACTCGATGGCAAAGCGTCTGATAAGTATGATGGTAATTGCAACGGCAAGCATGTGGGCGCTAACAGGCTGCGATAACGCTACCGATTCTGTCGATGCCACTGAGCAAACTGCGGAGACAGCAGCAGATCCAACTGCATCGGCAGCCGACACCATCGACTGGTCACTGGTAGACAGTGGTACAAAGCCTGCTGACCCTACCAACTATAAGTATCCATTTGCAATCGATAGTCAAAACGTCCGAGACTATGCAGATTACTTCAAAGTGGACGCTGCGACCGCTCAGCATAATCTGACGGTAAGCATGGCAAGCAACGAAGCACTATCGAAAGCCTTAGATCAACTCAGCGAAACCTATGTCTCACATGAGCTAACCGATGGCAATGAGATGACGCTTATCATTCATACCACGCCTGATGTCGCTGCCAGTCGCTATGATTATGTGCTGTCTGATGACTTTGCCAAAGGGCTGGTACTACCTATCGTGATTCAGCCAGATGGTAAGAAAGGTGATGTGAAAGCGCATGGTGAGATGGCGGAGTAATTTAATTTACAGGGTGCGCCCTACGCACCGACAAAACATTGAAATTCATACGGCAAATACCAATGTCACAATACATTCGTTCATACACGAAAGGTGCTACCTATTTTTTTACTTTGAAGTCATACAACCGAGACTAGTCAAAATAGTAGTACATTGACCATATTCAAGCTTTCATCGTTATGTAAGACAAGGTTCTTATGCAGAGGACTGGGGTAATGATTCAATTTTGACTTTTCAGAGTGTTTTTAGATAAATTACTCTAACTTATATATATCATTGACAATTCGATTAGTAGCTATCGAGATGCATTAAAGATATAGTAATTTACAATAGTATATTGTATAGTTAGCACTATAATATGTTGACAGCCTTGTCAACAGCTGAAAGTGTGTCAAATTATAATCATATAAGAAAAATATACGGTACTTATTAATGTATAAATTGTTAAATCTTGATGTGCAAGCCACCAACTCTATTCGTGCAAACTGGATAGAACAAGTCGAAAAAGGTGATGATAGTGGTCTCGAACTTACAGACTCTTTCTTTGATTACCTTATGAGCGGTAATTACTTTGGAGATCTGCTGCAAAGGTCTAATCAAATAACTTATCTTTCGGTAGTTGATCCAAATAATCAAGAAGTGGTTGCTATAACTGAAATTATATACGCTCGCCAAGGTGCTAAATCTATATGTAAAATTATGGACATATCTCATGCACCAAAAATAAGTAATTTAGAAGATGAAGCGTATATAAATAAAAGTTTCGATATATTGCTTTCTATTCTAGCGCATATGTTGGAGATCAATAAATCAACTAATCATGGCATTACTAAGATTTATGCGAGAGATGATGCCGCTCGAGATACAATTAAACAAATCCACACACATACAGACAAAAATGTTTTAGAAACAACAGGGTTTAAAATGAAAACATCAGGCTATCGTTGGCTTGAGTTTGAAAAAATTTAATCCTGTATATAAATTTGCTAAAGGAGCAAGGTTATGAAAAATCTTCAAGAAGTTAATGTAGATTCAAGGATGTTTGAAACTTTGGATAGTGCGCTACGCCAATCTTACGTTAATGCCTTAAATAGTAAAGTAGAAGAAGGTTTTGACCCACGACAGATTCTAGCTACTGATATTTCTAAGACAGACTTCTCTATCAGCGTTGCAGCTTAAAATACTACTAAATGTATTAAAGAAAACCTACCTAAAATGGTAGGTTTTTTTGTATCATATAGTGAACCATCATAGGATGGTTGGAGACTCAACATTCTGACAGAATACGACAATTAAAAGACAAACTTATACTCCTGAAATTAAAGAATGCGCCGTTCGCATGCTAATTAAAGCAGCGAGCGACTATCCATCCAACTGGTCAGCTATCCAAGCCATTGAAACTAAGACTGGCTGTACGCCTGAAGCTCTACGATCGTGGCGTGGCATAAACAATATATCGAACAAACCACTCCTGCATCAGTAGTGGTAGGATGCGCCCAAAAACTAACGCTTAAATATAAAAAAATTTCTTAAAGGTGCGCTGGGCGCACCCTACTCAAAAATGTTCAAAATGCTTATTCTTGCGCGAATGAGTAAAGCAACCGTAACTCTCTACTAAAGCAAAAGACGAAAATTGTACGCGAGGGACGAGCGCCGAGTAAACCATTAAAGAAAGACGGCTCATGACCCGCATATTTGCCCACTATTAAAGTAAGCGATGCTGAGGCCATGCTTTTAAATCTTTATCTTTTGCTCTTGCGCTAGGGACGAGCGTGTTATTAAAGTATGACCTAATCAGAAAATCCCCTTTAAGGGATTTTCACTTGCGAACCTAAAAATTGCAGTGCAATTTTTTAACGGTTCTCATCCCCAACCATCATCAAAAACTCTTCCTCAGCTACAATTTTGACGCCCAGTTTTTCCGCTTTGGTCAGTTTAGAGCCAGCCTTATCCCCTGCCAGTAACGCGGTGGTTTTTGCCGAAATACTGCCTGATACTTTTGCACCCAGCGCTTGTAGTTTGGCTTTGGCTTCATCACGTGCCATGCTATCGAGCGCGCCCGTGATGACCCACGTTTGCCCATCGAGTGGCAGCCCTTCTGAGGCGACCTGCTCGACCTTATCCCAATGTACGCCCGCTTCTAGTAATGAGTTGATCACCTCGATATTGTGCGGCGCACGGAAAAATTTATAGGTCAGCTCGGCAGTAATTTCTCCAACATCTGGCGTTTTTATCAATGTCTCGACACTGGCGGCCATCAGGCTATCTAAATCACTGAACTGCTGAGCAAAGTTCTGTGCTGTGCCTTCACCAACACCGCGGATGCCAAGTGCATAGATAAAGCGAGGCAACGTTGTATGCTTACTGGCTTCGATAGCGTTGATGATATTTTGTACCGATTTTTCGCCCAATTTTTCAAAGGTGACCATTTCATCTGCATGGTTATGCAATTGATAGATATCAGCGACCGTCTTGACCAGACCATGCTCAAAGAAGCTGATCAGCCAGCTCGCACCAAGCCCATCGATATCCATCGCGCGGCGCGAGACAAAGTGTATGAGCGCCTCGGTCTGCTGCGCGGGGCAAAACAATCCGCCGCTGCAACGTGCCAATGCTTCATCTTCCGGCAGGACGACAGGAGAGTCGCAAACAGGGCAAGTCGAAGGTAGCGTGACTGGCTCGCTATCGGCTGGGCGCTGATCGTGCCAGACACGAGTGACTTTTGGGATGACATCGCCTGCACGATGGACGCTGACCGTATCGCCTGCACGTACGTCCAAACGCTGAATCTCGCCAAAGTTATGCAAGGTGACATTGCTGACAGTGACGCCGCCGACTTTGACAGGTTCAAGCTTACCGACCGGTGTGATTTGACCCGTACGGCCGACTTGCCACTCGATATCGTTTAGACGCGTCATTACCGTTTCGGCAGGGAATTTATAAGCAGTTGCCCAGCGTGGCTCACGTGATAGGTAGCCTAACTGCTGCTGTAACGCAAGGCTGTTTACCTTAATCACCATGCCATCGATTTCAAATGGCAGATCGCTACGCCCTTCTATCACTGATTCATAATAGGTCTGCGCGGCGCGCGGGTTGGCGACCACTTCTACAGCGCTGACTGTAAATCCAAGCTCAGTGAGCCATGCCAAAGCCCCTGATTGTGTATCGATAGTATCTGGCAAACCCTGATTGACCGAATAGCCGTAGAATGCCAATGGACGACTAGCAGCAATGGCTGGATCTAACTGACGTAAGCTACCAGCAGCGGCATTGCGCGGATTGGCAAAGGTTTTGCCCTCGTTCTCTTCTGCCAGTCGATTAAGCCGCTCAAAGCCTGCCTTTGGCATCAATACTTCACCGCGCACTTCTAGCAACTCAATATTAGCAGCATCAGCTATCCATAGTGGCAAGTTACGAATGGTTTTGGCATTTTGGGTAATATCTTCACCGGTCTGTCCATCACCGCGCGTGACCGCTTGGACAAACTTACCATGCTCATATTTCAGTGAGACAGCTAGCCCATCGAGCTTTAGTTCCATCTCGTATTCAGGGTTTTGCTGCGAGTCGCTGAGACGATCATTGACGCGGCGCATAAAATCGCGCAAATCATCATATTCAAAGACATTGCCTAGCGATAGCATCGGAATATCATGCGTAACTTGGGTAAAAGCCGATAGCGGCATATCGCCGACTTGATTAATTGGGCTATCCGGCTGCACCAAATCTGGATATTCTTCTTCAATCTCAAGCAACGATCGACGTAATTGATCGTACTCGCTGTCTTCTAATATCGGATTATCGAGCACATAATAAGCATAGTTATGCGTCTTAATCGCTTCAATAAGCGCACGCATTTTTGAGACAATCTCTACACTATTATCCGTACTGCCATCGGTTGGACTGGGTATATTAGATGTCGCAGGTGCTTGGTTTCCTACTTGAGCAGATAGGTTTTTAGAATTATTTGATGAGGTAGAGTCAGTCATAGTCGGCGTCTTTTTTGCAATTCAAGATGTCGATATGATAACAAGTTTGTAGGAAGCTCGGTATAGTCAATCCTATATAAATCAAATACCATGTCAGGCTCGGTCAGTCTACTATGATTAGCATTTTGCAGAAACTATAGCTCATTAAAAAAGGCAAATAACGTTAATCGCTATTTGCCTTTTTATGATTTCTGATACTAATCAGCTTTTATCTTTCAGCGCTTATCCTTCGAGCTTCTAATCCTCAAGCACCTAGCCCTCATAATCACGAACTTGGTTACGTAGTTGCTGCTTGTATTCAGGCGTGATTGGTTCATTCTCTTCATCAAGCATAATCGCGTCAAGGTCGCTTGCCATCATATAAGCAATGCTCATCATACTATCAAAACTGCGCACGGCCTGTGGATGTGGCAATGACAAGAATACGACGACACCGTTATAAGTGTTGGTCGCGACACTATGCGGATCAAATGGCGCGATACCGCTATCGGTGATACCCATCATGCTAAACCACAGCATACCAGTGCCGTCTTTCTGCTCATAGCGATGGAACATATTCATCGCGCCATAGCGTAGGCCGTATTTATCAATCAACGCTAACAGATCACGACCACGGATAATCGCCGCTGGACGGTCACGATATTGGTGCGGCAAGATGGTGATATTGATATTGTCTTTAGCATTAATTAAAGGACCATTTTGGGCGTCATCACCTGACTCTGATAGATGCTGATCCAGTATCGGACTGTTGTCATCGAAGCTTGGCTCTTCTGCCGTATCAATGGTTGGCATCAGGCTATCAGTAGCTGACATTAGGCTAGAGAACGCATCAGGCTCTTGCTCGATATGCATCTGATCGGCGACTTCTACAAACTCCGCACTGTCGGCACGGCGCTGCTCTTCTTGCCAGCGCGCGTAGTCCGCTTCATCGATGACGTCATGTTCATCAGTTGCTACGTGGTCACGCTCAGCCGTTAGTTGAGCGTCAACGTTGGTATGCGCTTGCGTCAATGGCTCTTCTTCAACCACAGCATCTAAGTAACTACGATCTGGACCGATGCTCGTCTCGCCTGCGACTGTATCATCAAGGTCGGGCTGATCGACGATATTGCGCTCGTGACGCGGTATGATCGGAATACCATTTTTATCATAATTGACCGCAGCAGCTTCGGTAGCACCGCGGCGCTTAAAGCTACGAATGACCATAAACAGCCCTGCGAGCACGATAAACGCGGCAATGGCAATCAATATAAACTGAATAACGGTCATGATAAATACATCCTAGTATATATAACAAAAGGGAATACACAAACGAGCATAAATGGCAATATTCTAGCATGGCTAACCTATATCGTCACCACATTGTGTACTTTATAACCAGTATGCTGGACTGAGGTCAATCTTATTTGCATTTATGCCAATTGATTGATTATATTTGCATCGCACTGATTCTCATAGCACTTTTAATGTCGACTATTTCACGCTTAGCTCTCTACGTAACGCGCGGCTTCATCGAGCGACACACTGACTAGTGTAGAAATGCCTGCACTTGGCATGGTAATACCTTTTAGCTCATCAGCAATTTGCATCGTCAATTTATTATGACTGATAAATATAAACTGTAAATCATCTGCTAGCTCATGGATGAGGCTGGTAAAGCGCGCAACGTTTGCATCATCAAGCGGTGCATCGACCTCATCAAGCACACAGAACGGTGCAGGATGCTGCTTAAATATCGCAAAAATCAAACTCAATGCAGTAAGGGTTTTTTCACCACCCGATAATACCGCTAAGCGACTGTTGCGTTTGCCCTTTGGCTGCGCCATTAAGGTAAGCCCTGCGCGCCACTGTTCTGACTTTGGCGTATTGGCTGGCATCTCGTCGGTGTTCAACGTCAGGCTGGCTTGTCCACCGCCAAAGACTTTGGCAAATAAATTGGCCAGCTCCTTATTGACCGCATCAAGCGTCTGCATAAACAGCGTTTTAGTCGTCTCATCAATAGAGGCTATCGCTTCAGTCAATGTCTGCATACTGGCCGCAATATCTGCCGTCTGCTGTGCGAGTGGATCTAGGCGTTCGTTCACCTCGGCCAACTCTGCGACCGCTGCTAAATTAACTGGCCCAATCTTGCTCAACTGCTGGGTCAACTTGGCGCGCTCAGATTCAAGCTCAGCGATTTTGTCTGGACGGACGCGCCGATCATGAGCGATAAAATCTGCTAGCAAGTTTGAGACGCTCATGCTTTGTCGAGGTTGCTCAGCTTGCGCTTTATATTTATGACTCACACGATAATAAGCATCTAAAGCGCTCTGCGTGTGTGCGCTAGCATCCTCTAACCGTGCAGCACTCAGTGCCAGCTCAGTAGCATGACGGGCAAGCTCGCTTTGCTGCGTTTGCAATGTATTTTGCAATGTATCAAATGCTGTCTGCTGCTCAGCGTACGTTTGTTTTAGTGCTGTTAGCGCAGTATCACGCTCGTTCAATAGCACTTGCTGCTCATCGCGCGCTGTCTGGGCAGACTGTAGCGTTGCTTGTAGCTCTGGCAACTTGGCCTGCTGCTGATCGTGATGCATCTGTAGACTTTGCTCATTCTCTAACGACTTGTCGTGTTGCTCAGTCGCACGATCCAGACTGCTAACACTATGTTCTAAACGCATCTCGTATTGCTGAATACGCAGCTGCAGTGCTTGCCACGCGTCATCATCGACTTGACGCGCGCGGTTTAGATCGCTGCGCTCAGCTTGCAGTTGCTGAGTTGTCGCTCGTGCCTCTGCTATTTGCGGAGTGAGTGTGGCGATCTCACTTTCAATGTGCTGTTGTTCTTGCTCAAGGGTTTGTTGCTCTTGTACCAGTTCTTGCTTTTCTTGCTCAAGCGTTGCTTTATCAGCGTTCAAACGCTGGCTATCCGCTTGCAACCGCTCAGCATTGGCTCGCTCGGTCGTCAGTTGCTGCTGGTATTGATGCTTATCACGGGTTAACTGCTCAGCTTGCGCGCGCGTTTCTTCCAAGCTAACCATCAACGCATCATAATCGCGCTGGTCTTTTGCAATAGATTTTTGCTGCTCTTGTATTTTGCTTTCAAACTCATCAAGCAAGTCTTCTAACGCTTGCAAACGAGTGCGCTGCTGCAAACGCTGCGTGAGAAATTGACTGCTGCTATCACTTTGATTATCTTGCGCACCAGCGAATTTGCTTAAATTAATCGTTCCATGACGACTGATGAGCCAACCATCTGCGGTAAGTAGGATAGCGGACGATGGTAATAATTTTAGTACATCAGTAAGTGTGTCAATCTCATTCTGTTGACTGGTCTCAAACTGCGCCGTATATATATAGCACTGCTGCCATAGCGAGAGTAGCGGCTGAGTAATCAACTGCGATAATGGCAACACTTTATCAATCAAATTGTCTGGCAATTCGCTGACAAATTCTTGGTCACTAATATCACTTTTCGCAGTTGGCAACCATAAGCTATGACCTGTCTCTATTAGAGTTTTATCTTTTGCACTGGCAGGCGTATTTTGTGCCGTCTGATAAGTCCGTAAATCTGCAATGTCATGCTCAAGCACTTGCCAGAGGCTATCAGTTTTCTGAGAAATGCTATTAGCGTTGTTAACGTCTGATTGCTTGATTTGATTAGCTTGTTGATTAGCAACCAGCACATGGCTATCTAGCCACAATGCTAGGATACTATCGAGTAGCGGCGCATACTCCTGCCCCTTCGCACTTAGCTCAATTTGCTCACGTAGCGTTGCAATGGCTAACGGCTGATGATGTATGCCATTGTTATCCGTCTTATCTTTCGCAGTAGTTTGGGTCTTTGCTGATTGCTGTTGTGTAGGTTTCGGATGCAGTATTTGATGCAGGGTATCGTATTCGCCTGCCAGTAGCGCATGACGCTTTTCATTATCGCTCAGCTCACTCTGTTGTGCGTTTAGTCTCTGCTGCAAGCTATGTGCTTGCGGTTGTATCTCGGATAATCGTTCATCGACGGCTTCGTATTGACGCTTAACCTGCTGCAACTGCATACTTAGCTCAGTGATTTGCTGTTCTAGCACCTGACTTAGATCTTGCGCATCATCCGTCTTACTCACATTAGTACGACTAGATGGCGCTATAGACTGCTGTAATTGCTGCCACAGGTTTTGCCAGTTTTGCTCGCGGCGTTGCCATTTATCATAGCTTTGCTGATGGCGTTTTTGTGCTTGAGTGTTGATAGCTTGCTGCTGCTCAAGCGAACGGGCCTTATCTTGTAAGCGTGACAGATTGTTTTGCGCTTCATGCCACGCGCGTTGTAGTGGCTGCTCATTGCGCTTATAGTTATCACGTTTATCTGTTAGCTCAGTCAGCTGCGGACGCAAGGCTTCTAGCGCTTGATTCTGCTCAGCTTGTTCAGCGTTGAGGCGTTCGATATCAGCGAGTGATTGTGCACGTTGCTGAGCCAAGTCAGACAGTTGCTGCTCGATAGTAGTCAGCTGTGCCTTGGCATCACTTAGCTTATGTTCCGCTTGTTGATAGCCGAGCTGCTGCTGATAGTGAGCGCTCTGGGCATCGTCTTTGAGCCACTGCTCTTGGTTAATACGCGCAGTGAGCTTGTCTTGCTGAGCTTTGAGCGTGTCGTAGTCAGCTTGTAGTGTCGACACCTCCGTAGCACTGCGTTCATGCGCTACTTTCTGCTGTTGATGTGTTTGCTTGGCTTGATAAAGCTGCTGAATAGCAAGCTGCTGCTCGATATCAGCTAGTGTTAAAGCCAACTCTTCGTAACGCTGCGCACTAGCCACCTGTTTAGACAGTGTCTTTTGTTGACGTAGTAATTCGCTTTGCATATCGTGCAGACGCGCTAGATTGTCTTTCGTTCTCTCTAACTTTTTTTGCGTTTCTTCACGGCGAGCCTGATAGCGTGAGACACCTGCCGCCTCTTCGATAAACTCACGCAGCTGCACGGGACTAGACTCAACAATGCGCCCGATCATGCCTTGCTCAATCACCGCATAGCTACGTGCACCCAGCCCTGTACCTAAAAACACATCAACCACATCACGGCGACGGCAACGCGTGCCATTGATAAAATAATCTGAGCGGCCATCTTTATTTACCTGACGACGAACCGATAGCTCTTGGTACAAGTTAAACTCGTGGCGAATGCCAGTCTGCTCATCTTGGGTATGCTCAAACGTCAGCTCGACACTGGCGACGCTTTTGGCTGTCTTATCCTGCGTACCAGCAAAGATAACATCGCTCATCGCCCCGCCGCGTAACTGCTTGGCAGAGGTTTCGCCTAGCACCCAGCGGATAGCATCAATCACATTGGATTTGCCACAGCCGTTCGGCCCGACGATGGCGGTGATACCATGACGAAAAGTAAAGGTTGTTGGATTGGCAAAGGATTTGAAGCCTGCCAGCTTTAGAGATTTTAAACGCATGAAGAGTCAATAAACTTAGCAAAAACAGGCGGCTATTCTACCTGAAATTGTAGTGGGTTTTTAGGGTTAAACTGCTAAGTGCATAAACGATTTTGATTCAAGGCTTTGATGGAACCCTCGTAACAGTTTTTGCTCCACTTGGCAGACGCTATTTTCTGCTAAGTAGTGATTATTAAACTCGATAAAGGCTGCCCAAGAGATACTTGCCACCTCTAAATGATCGACTATCTCTAACAGCTCTGGTCTTAGCAAATGCTGATACTTTCTTGGCCGTTTATGACATAGAGCCAGCTCCCGATCTACGAGCGTTTGCTTGTTTTGCTTTAGCGCGTCACCACCGATAAATAACAGCAAAAACTTTGCCCCTTTTTCAATAAAACCTTTTTCTAATAAGTGCTCATACATCAAGCAGTATTTTAGGATTGGGTCTGGGGTTTTCCGACCAGCGAGTTTTAACTCATTCGCTATCAATACATTCGCCTGATGGTTGTAGGCTAGGTTGTCCATATACATTGCTTTTAGCTCTGTACTGTTTTCAAACATGTCGCTATTACCATGTGTCGACCATGCCCCGCTTGGCTCAAAGTTGATAAACTGCTGATAAAATAAGTTCAGATAAACATCACTGCACAAACTCAAAAAGATATCGAACTCTTTATTTAGGTAATCCTCAGAAAAGAACGTTACGCGGCGCACGGCTTCTCTCGCATTACAGATACCCATCGTTTGCGTTGAATACGTCTCTAGCTGCTCAGTTTCATTCATTTTTGTATTGAGCTTTTTGATGACTGATTGCTCAATCTCTTCTATATTCTTGTCTTTTAACTCTGGGTGGGCCGCCCACTCAATGATTTGGCGTACATATTGCTTTTTAGTAATACCTAAAATACGCTGCGGCTCCCATGCCAAAAACTCTACCATATTAGAGAGACCTGTCGTCCATGATAACTGGTCTTTTAGATGATTCATTGAGCCGAAAACACGGCGGTATTTTTCTGCAGCTTTCATACTAATAATGTCTCACGGTTTGCATACTAATTTTATAAAAACTCATTATTGCTATAAAACACCCAACCCACTCAACAACAACTGCCCTCCAGCAAATATTAACAACACGCCAAACGCGCGCTTAAGCATCAGCGCAGGTAAGATATGGGCAAGCTTGGCACCGACTTTTGCCATTGCAAAACTGGCGACTGAAATAAACAAGAATCCTGTGACATGGACAAATCCTATCGTACCCTCAGGTAGATTGACCACGTCTTGACCGAACCAAGCAAAGCCCGCTGCTCCAGCCAAGGCAATTGGTAGACCGCATGCCGCTGATGTACCGACCGATTGTTTCATCGGCAGCCCTGCCCAATTTAAGAAAGGTACGGTCAAGCTGCCGCCGCCAATGCCAAAAATAGAGGACGCCATACCAATGCCAGTACCTGCACCAAACTGGATGCCGGCCGATGGTAACGGTTTGCCCACCTGCTCTTTATTCGAAAAGAACAGCATTTTTAGAGCGACCAATAGCGCACCGAAACCAATGATAGCCTGTAGTGCTTGCCCATCAATCATATCCGCGATACCAGCGCCAACCAAACTACCGATGACCAACCCAAGCGCCATCTTGCGCCATACTTCCCAGCGCACGCCGCCACGCTTGTTGTGTGCCGTCAGTGAGCTGATTGAAGTTACAACGATGGTCGCTAATGACGTACCAATGGCCAAATGGGTGATTACTTCTGGCGAAAAGTCATAAGCGGTAAAAATCCAGACCAATGCAGGCACGATAATCATGCCACCGCCGACGCCAAACAAGCCCGCGCTGACACCCGCAAACGCGCCTGCAATCACAAACCACACATATAACATCATAGAACGAACCTTTTATAATACTGACTGGCGCTATAGTACTCACTAGCGCTTAGGCATGCTTAATTGTATTTGCCAAATCTCAACGCGACCTTTATGCTGTTTACTCGGTACTGTCTGACCGCAACAATCGCTCAGTATATCAAAGTTTCCTTTAACCACATCGACTAAACTTATGCCGCCACTCACCAGTTTTTCTCCCTATTTATCTGAGCTCAATCATCGTCATGTGGCTAGTAGCGCCTCGACCAATAGCGAGCTGATAGAAGCCTTGCAAAACGGGTCGTTAGATGTCGCCACCGTACACGTTTTGACCGCGGAAACCCAAAGCGCAGGTCGTGGTCAGCACGGGCGCTCGTGGCAATCACCGCGCGGCAATGTCTATCTGTCGCTATATCATCCCGTGCATATGCCAATTAGTGGCTTACTATCGCTCATCATTGGTCTTGAACTGGCAAAAATGCCCGTCATTCAAACGCTGAACGAGCAACTACAAGCACAAGGACTGACGCCAATTGGTGTGAAATGGGCAAATGACTTGGGTTTTTATCAGCAAGCTCAGAGCCAATGTAAAGAGCTACCTAAAGAACAATCTATAACGGACAGCTCGGTATTGGGTTCAGCATTGAATAGTGATGTAGCAAATCAGCGTACCCTACCCTTTAATAAACTGTCTGGGATTTTGATAGAGCCAGTGACGAAAGCTGGCAGGCTGGTCGGTGTGGTGCTAGGCATTGGCCTAAACGTACAGGCAGCACCAAAGCTCACCACACAAACGTCTGAGGGCATGAGTTACCAAGCGATTAGCTTACAAGACATTAATGAGATGCTGTCTTTAGAAACACAACCTGCGAGCCTACCGGACTTACCAGTGCTCTATCAGCAGATGAGCAAAGCATTGATAGCGGCAATGATACGCTTTGAGCATTTGGGCATAGAACAGCCAACGGGTCATACTTATTATTTGAATAGTTTTTTGGAGCAGTTTGCGACGATGGATGCGCTATCAGGTCTGTGCTTACGCGTCACGCAAGACTATAATAACGAAGAAAAAGTCATAACGGGAATCGCTTGCGGTGTCGACACACATGGCTGTTTGCAATTGCGCCAAGATAGCGGTAAGATTTCTACGCTTTTTACTGGACGCATCGACGTTATTTATTAGGCTTAGACAACTATATTGATGAACCCCATCATTAACGAGCACTATATAAAGGGACTTTTATGCTCTGGCTTGATCTTGGAAATACCCGCCTAAAATACTGGCTAACCGATGATATCGGACAAATAGTCGCGCATGATGCCAAGCAGCATTTGCAAGCGCCTGCCGAATTACTTATGGGTCTGACGGATCGCTTTGAGCGTTACGCGCCTGACTTTATTGGTATCTCATCGGTATTGGGTGACAATCTCAATGCCAAAGTATCAGAGACGCTCAGTCGTTTGAATATTCCGTTTGAGTTTGTCCATGTCGATGCAGCACACGCGCTGATGAAAAGTGCTTACAATGATCAGCAGCTCGGCTGTGATCGCTGGCTACAGATGCTCGGTGCGGTCGATAAGAAAAAACGCCAGTGTGTGATTGGTTGCGGTACAGCGGTGACCATTGATTTGATTGATCATGCTGAGCATTTGGGCGGTTATATTTTCCCTAGCATCTACCTGCAACGTGAATCACTGTTCTCTGGTACTAAGCAAATCACTATCTCGAACGGTACTTTTGATAGCGTCAACCAAGGCTTAACCACTCAAGACGCGGTACATCGCGGTATCTTGCTCTCTATCGTCGGCGCGATCAATGAGATTAGCCATCGTCACCCTAATTTTGAATTGATTATGACAGGCGGTGATGCAGCCATTATATCCCAGCATGTTAATCGTCCAGTGCGCTTACGTGATGATTTATTACTAAATGGTTTGGCAAGATACTTTGATTATCGCAATAAGTCTTAACCGCTTATAGATAATTCGGTTTAACGTTGACACAAAAAAAGCAGCACGTTTTGAACGTGCTGCTTTTTTATTTTACTATTAGAAAATAGCTAACGTGTTTCTAGTTATTGCCACAATACTTTCTTATTTGGTCTCGTTAAACAGCTCACGACCGACTAGCATACGGCGAATTTCACTGGTACCTGCGCCAATCTCATACAGCTTGGCATCGCGCCAGTAGCGACCGAGTGGATACTCATTGGTATAGCCATTACCGCCAAATATTTGAATACCTTCACCTGCCATCCATGTGGCTTTTTCGGCACACCATAGAATCACACTGGCGCAATCTTTACGCACTTCTCGACTATGACCCGCACCGCGCGCGTCCAACATGTCCAAATTCTTGCCAACGGTATATAAGAAACTACGACCGGCTTGTAGTATGGTATACATGTCCGCAACTTTACCTTGGATAAGCTGAAACTCACCGATCGCTTGACCAAACTGTTTACGGTCATGGATATAAGGCACGACATTGTCCATCACCGCTTGCATGATACCGATAGGACCTGCGGCCAATACGGCACGCTCGTAATCTAGGCCACTCATCAATACCTTAACGCCTTCATTAAGACCACCCAAGATATTTTCGCTTGGTACTTTTACATTATTAAAAGTCATCTCACCAGTATGGCTACCACGCATGCCGAGCTTGTCTAGCTTTTGCGCGGTACCAAAACCTTCCATACCTTTTTCAACGATAAAGGCCGTCATGCCTTTTGCACCCAATTCAGGATTGGTCTTGGCATAGACCACCATCACGTCAGCATCAGGACCATTGGTAATCCACATTTTGCTACCGTTCAACACATAGCTGCCGTCTTTTTCTTCAGCTTTTAGCTTCATACTAACGACGTCTGAGCCAGCGCCTGTCTCACTCATTGCCAATGCACCGATGAACTCGCCACTGATTAGTTTTGGCAGATATTTCTGCTTTTGTTCTTCAGAACCATTACGTTTGATTTGGTTAATACATAGATTAGAGTGTGCGCCATAGCTAAGCGCTACCGATGCTGAGGCTCGGCTAATCTCTTCCATCGCGACCATGTGTGCGACATAACCCATATTAGAGCCGCCGTACTCTTCAGGAACGGTAATGCCATGTAGACCGAGGTCGCCCATCTTTTGCCACAGATCCATAGGGAACTCATCGCTGCTATCAATCTCGGCAGCACGTGGAGCGATTTCATTGGCTGCAAACTGCTGTACCATATCGCGTAATGCATCAATATCTTCGCCAAGCTGAAAATTCAATCCAGGTAAACTCATAACCATTCCTTGTATTTTAATATTTAATTTTTACAGTAATTATTTAAGACTGACGTTTATTGATTAAGGCACGTGCCACGTTTGAGCCATTTGGTCGCTTTAAGAACTCACTGATACGTTCGCCTGCCACGACCAATTTTCCCAAATCGATACCTGTGCTAATACCCATGCCATGCAGCATATACACCACATCTTCAGTCGCGACATTACCCGTTGCGCCTTTGGCATAAGGACAACCACCTAGGCCAGCGACGGAGGTATCAAACTCACTAACACCCATTTGTAATGCAGCCAGAGTATTGCTCAGTGCTTGACCATAAGTATCATGAAAATGACCCGATAGCATAGAGATATCAGCATACTCGAGTGCAGCTTGCAACGCTCGCTGTACTTTGAGCGGTGTACCCACACCGATCGTATCGGCAATACCAATCTGCTCTGCACCGATCTCAATCAATCGCTTGGTGACATAAGCTACTTGGCTAGGGTCAATCTCGCCTTCATAGGGACAACCAACCGTACAAGAGATCACGCCGCGTACTTTGATGCCTTGTGCTTTTGCTGCAGCAGCCACTGGTGCAAAACGTTCAATACTCTCATCGATACTACAATTGATGTTTTTTTGGCTAAAGGTTTCACTGGCTGAGCCAAAGATAACGATTTCATCAGGACGATGCAAGATAGCATTTTCAAAGCCGCGCATATTGGGTACCAGTACGGAGTAGCAAACGTCCTTCTGCCGCATAGGCGCTAGCGCGTCAAGCAACACGCTATTATCGCCCATTTGTGGCACCCACTTTGGTGAGACAAAACTGGTCGCTTCCAATTTTTTGATACCCGCCGCAATCAAGTCATTGATAAGCGTTTGCTTAACCTCAGTCGGTACCGTCGTTGACTCGTTTTGCAAGCCATCACGTGGACTGACATCAACGATGGTGACATGGCTTGGATACGAATGGCTCATACTTGTCATCCTTCTTATTACTCGGCTGCTAATTGTCAGCCTTTATTAACCTTCAGCATCAATGCGCAATAGCTCATCACCATCAGCGACCAAATCACCTGCTGCAAATAATAGCTCTGCTACCACACCATCTGTCGGTGCGGTAATCGTGTGTTCAATTTTCATGGCTTCGATGACGGCAAGTGGCTCGCCTTTTTTCACAGTATCGCCAACAGCTACTTTGAATGCAACCACTTGTCCTGGCATTGGCGACTTCAAACTGCCGACCGCTGCTGTGTCTTCGCCCACATGTGCCATGATATCAATAAGCGTAATTTCATCACGTCCGCTATCTGTGAATACGTAGACCGTCTCGTTATTTACCCAGCTTTGGGCACTGATACGTGCACCATCTAACCATAAAGTATGATTGTGCGCGTCACTGCTATCGTAGCTGATCTGACCTTCATAAACCGTTTTGGTCTGAGCAGCCACATTGATATTGCTATCATCCTGCGTATTCGCGATTTCTTTACCAATGACGAGCGTAAAACTACTGAGATTATCGCCGCCCTTTTTGCTATCAGTACAACTCGCATTATGCCAATTACTGATGCGAGCGCTATAAGCCTGTTCATCATAAACCAAGCTAAATGAACGAGTATAATCGCTATAAGCACGGAAACCCGTTGGCTTACTAAACGGATCTGAGCCCTGCGTGGTCGCTTCACTCGCAAGCTGCTGGGCAATAGCAGTCACCACAAGCGTCGATAATTCAAGAGGATGCTGATCAAAAAGCTTATCCTGCTCACGCTCTATCAATGCGGTATCAAGATTGGCTTTGCTAAATGAATCTGTATTTAAAATATAACGCAAAAATGCCACGTTATTTGGCAGACCAACGATACGTGTCTGTGCTAATGCACGATCAAGTCTCGCCAACGCTTGCTCACGCGTAGGAGCATGGACGATAAGCTTAGCAATCATAGAGTCGTAAAAAGGACTGATCACATCACCCTCACGTACGCCATCATCGATACGCACATCAGTAATGTTAAAGGTACTATGCCCAGGCTTTTGATAAGTAAACAACGTACCTGTCGCTGGCAAGAAATTGTTGTCAGGGTTTTCAGCACAGATACGCGCCTCAATTGCATGACCGTTGATAGCCAGATCGTCTTGCGCCATTGGCAATGGCTGACCTGCAGCAACCAACAGCTGCCACTCGACCAAATCGACACCTGTAATGGCTTCACTAACGGGATGCTCAACCTGCAAGCGCGTATTCATTTCCATGAAATAAAAATTCATAGCGTCTTCACGCTGCTCAACGATGAATTCAACCGTACCTGCACCAACGTAATCGACCGCACGTGCTGCTTCGATTGCCGCTGTGCCCATTGCTTCACGCATGGCAGTATCAACACCCGGTGCGGGTGCTTCTTCTAGTACTTTTTGATGGCGACGCTGTACTGAGCAATCACGCTCAAACAGATGCACATAATTACCATGCGTATCACCGAATACTTGGATTTCGATATGACGTGGTTTTAGCGCGTATTTTTCGACCAACACTTGATCATTGCCAAAACTGGTAATCGCTTCACGGCGACATGAATCTAACAGGTCAATAAAATCGCTGCTTTTTTCAACGATACGCATACCTTTACCGCCACCACCTGCACTCGCTTTAATCAAGACAGGATAGTCAATACTATCGGCCTGCTGCTGCAAAAACTGTGCGTCTTGATTGTCACCATGATAGCCCGGTATCAGCGGCACACCAGCTGACTCCATCAAGCGCTTGGACTCAGACTTGCCACCCATAGCACGGATAGCATCTGCCGATGGGCCAATAAATACCAAGCCAGCATCTTGGCAAGCCTGCGCAAAGTCTGCATTTTCACTCAAAAACCCATACCCCGGATGAATCGCTTGAGCGCCCGTTTCAAGCGCTATCGCAATAATAGCATCGCCTTTGAGATAACTGTCTTTTGGTGCCGAACCACCCAAATAGATAGCTTCATCACAGACGGCCACATGCTTGGCCTCACGATCCGCATCAGAATAAACAGCAACGGTACTGACGCCAAGACGCTTAGCAGTCGCGGCCACTCGGCAAGCAATTTCACCACGGTTGGCGATTAGAATTTTAGAAAACATAACTATCCCTGTGTCTTGTCGTTATTATTTGACGTCTTGTCTATTTGCCCATTTGCCTATCATTGTTCTACTACTAGTTAGTCTGCCATTAGCCAATCAGGTTTACGCTTTTGCAAAAACGCTTGCACACCCTCTTTACCTTGTGTTGATGAGCGGATATCAGCGATACCTTTGACCGTGTCAGCGATCAGCTCATCAGTAATAGGTGCACCAGCGATATTGTGTAATAGTTGCTTACAGGTTTTTACCGCGTCAGGGCTGTTTTTGACGACCTTATTACAGAATGCAGCCACTTCATCGGCCAGCCCTTCTTCGCTAACACGCTCATGGATAAAACCAAGCTGACGTGCCTTTTTGGCATCAAATACTTCAGCACTTAAGAAATAACGCTGCGATGCTCTAGCACCTAGCGCTCGGATAACATAAGGACTGATAGTGGCAGGGGCCAAGCCCAAACGCACTTCACTGAGGCAGAAATTAGCAATCTTAACGGCGATAGCCACATCACAAACAGCAACTAAACCCATGCCACCTGCATAAACATCGCCTTGAATAGCCGCGACTGTTGGCTTAGGACATTCATAAATAGTCTTAAGCATTTGCGCCAATTTATCAGCATCCGCTAGATTCTCTTCATAGCTATAATCTGCCATGGCACGCATCCAATTCAAATCAGCACCTGCACAGAACGCTTTGCCAGCAGCTGCTAGCACAATGACACGTACCTCATCATCAGCACCAAGCGTACTGAACACATCGGTTAGCTCAGCAATCATTTCGTCGTTAAAGGCATTACGTATCTCAGGACGATTCAACGTCACTGTCGCCACGTGCTGCTCGACGTTAACCAGTAGGCTTTTATAGTTATTTATATTTTGTTGCATTGTCTTCTCTTTTTTTAGTCACTATCTACTATCTTTACTAATGATATTTATTGAGTATCGTTAAATATTAAAAACTGGTTACATTCTAAAGACACCAAAAGTCGTCTCTTCAATCGGAGCGTTATAAGCGGCGCTCAGCCCCAATGCCAGCACATGACGAGTATCAGCAGGGTCAATCACGCCGTCATCCCACATACGTGCGGTGGCATAATACGGATGACCTTGCTCTTCATACATCTCACGTATTGGCGCTTTAAATGCTGCTTCGTCCTTATCACTCCACGCTTCACCCTTACGATCAAAATTATCACGCTTGACCGTTGCCAGTACTGATGCTGCTTGCTCACCGCCCATGACAGAGATACGCGCATTTGGCCACATCCATAAGAAACGCGGGCTATAAGCACGGCCACACATACCGTAGTTACCAGCGCCGAACGAGCCACCGACGATAACGGTGAATTTTGGCACTTTTGCATTAGCCACTGCCATTACCATCTTGGCGCCATGACGAGCGATACCTTCATTCTCGTATTTACGCCCAACCATAAAGCCAGTAATGTTCTGCAGGAATACTAATGGGATTTTGCGCTTACAGCACAGCTCAATGAAGTGCGTGCCTTTTTGCGCTGACTCACTGAACAGAATGCCGTTATTGGCAATGATACCAACAGGCATCCCTTCGATATGAGCAAACCCGCAGACCAACGTCGTACCAAAGCGTGCTTTAAACTCATCAAAGGCACTATCATCAACGATACGTGCAATGATTTCTCTGATATCAAATGGCTTGCGCTTGTCCGTTGGAATGACACCATAGAGTTCTTTAGCGTCATAACGCGGCGGACGCGGTGTGACTTGATTAGGAATATTTTTCGCAGGGCGATTTAGGTGACTGACGATATTACGCGCAATCGATAACGCGTGAGTATCGTTTTGCGCTAGATGATCAACCACGCCTGATAGACGAGTATGTACATCGCCGCCACCCAAATCCTCTGCCGTGACCTCTTCACCAGTCGCTGCTTTGACTAGTGGTGGACCACCCAAAAATATCGTACCTTGCTCTTTGACGATAATAGACTCATCGCTCATGGCAGGCACATAGGCACCGCCAGCCGTACAGCTGCCCATAACCACAGCAATCTGTGGAATACCTGCCGCACTGAGATTGGCTTGATTAAAGAAGATACGGCCGAAATGTTCTTTATCAGGGAACACATCATCTTGGTTCGGTAAATTAGCCCCACCTGAATCAACCAGATAAACGCACGGCAGATGATTTTCTTGCGCAATTTCTTGTGCTCGCAGGTGCTTTTTGACCGTCATTGGGTAGTACGTGCCGCCTTTTACCGTGGCATCATTACAGACAATCATACACTCGATGCCATTGATAAGGCCGATACCCGCAATCACGCCAGCCGCCGGAATCTCTTCGCCATACATATCATGTGCAGCCATCGGTGCCACTTCTAGGAACGGCGTGCCTACATCCAATAAACGCTCGACGCGCTCACGTGGTAACAGCTTACCACGCGCTAGATGCTTGGCTCGTGCGCGCTCTGAGCCACCTTGGGCAACTTTACGCAAGTGTACATACAGGTCGTCGACTATCTCTTGCATCGCGGCACTGTTTTGCTGAAAATCGCTTGAGTTTGGACTCAGTTTACTGGTTATGATAGCGCTCATGATATCCCTTTTTTTCTTATACATAGATAGATACGTAGATGTGAGTAGCTTTTTATATAAATGATACTAACTGCTATTTTTAAGCATTGCTCACATATAGTCGATTCAATTTAAAAGTAGTACAAGGCAACCGAGTGCAGAGGTATGTGTGATACTTCAAGCGAGGTTAACGCTGTAATACTTTTATAGCGAAATGAATATGGTTAGTCTTTTATTTTTTAGAGCAGATAAGTAAGCTTACTACAAACCCAACTCTTCTTTCATTTGCTCAATGATTTTATATTTTTGAATTTTGCCAGTGATGGTCATTGGATATTCAGTCACAAAGCGATAGTAAGTCGGCACTTTATAGTGAGCGATATGCTCACTACAGAACTCGCGTACTTCTTGTTCAGTCAAGCAGCCAGGTTCTTTTGGAATAATCCATGCCGCGAGTACTTCACCATAACGCTCATCTGGTATACCCACGATTTGTACATCACGAATCTTTGGATGACGATAGAGATAATTTTCAATTTCTACCGGATAGATATTTTCGCCGCCACGAATCACCATGTCTTTACTACGGCCGACGATTTTTACGTAGCCATCTTCATCCATCGTAGCCAAGTCACCCGTATGCATCCAACCATCTTGGATGGCCTCACGCGTTTTAAAGCGGCTGCCCCAATAGCCTTTCATCACGGAATAGCCTCGTGTGAGCAACTCACCTGTCTCGCCTAGCGGTACAATTTCACCTGTTTCTGTATCGACGACTTTCACCTCAAGCGCAGGCTGTACCAGTCCTACCGTCGAGACTTGCTTATCAAGTGGCGTATGCTCATTGGTCTGGCAAGATACAGGACTTGTCTCTGTCATGCCATAGGCAATGGTGACTTCGCTCATATGCATCTTATCGATGACACGGCGCATGACTTCAATCGGACAGCTAGAGCCAGCCATGATGCCAGTACGTAAGGTAGACAGATCAAAGTTTTCAAATTCAGGATGGTCAAGCTCAGCGATAAACATCGTTGGCACGCCGTGCAGACCTGTACACTTTTCTTCTTCGACTGCCTGCAATACGGTCAATGGCTCAAAGCCGTCGTTTGGATATACGATACAGCCACCATGCGTGAGAATCGCTAGATTACCAAGCACCATGCCAAAACAGTGATACAGAGGTACTGGAATACATAGTCTGTCCTCTTCAGTGAGGTTCATAGCCTCACCAATGAAATAGCCATTGTTAAGGATATTACGATGGCTTAAGGTTGCACCTTTTGGCGTACCTGTCGTGCCACTGGTGAACTGTACATTGATAGCATCGGTGTTTTTAAGCTGAGCTTGGCGCTCGGCAACACGGGGATCGTTGGCATCGCCCTCGCTCATCCACGCAGAGAATTTCTGCATAAAACCGAAGGTCTCATCCGACTCTGGCTCATCAATCCAAATGATACGTTCAATCGTCGGAATCTCGACCAAATCAAGCTGAGTGTAATCTTTATGGTAAATCTCAGGACATAGCTCACGAATTAAACTGGCATAGTCACTGGTTTTGAAATGGCGCATAAGTACCAGCGCTGAGCAGCCCAATTTATTTAAAGCATATTGCAACTCAAAAGTACGGTAGGCAGGATTAATATTAACGAGGATAACGCCGACTTTTGCCGTGGCTAACTGCATGAGTAACCATTCAGCATTGTTGTATGACCAGATACCAATACGATCGCCAATCTCTAGTCCCACTTCAATCATGCTACTGGCTAGCTGATTCACTTGCTGCTGTAGCTCACGATATGTCCAGCGGATATTTTGATGGCGGACGACCAATGCTTCGCGCTCAGGATATTTAGAAACAATAGCATCAAAAAAGTCACCGATTGTCGCTTCAATCAGCGGTACATCAGGACCTTTGTCATAGCTTTGAGTAAGTGGTGCATTGGCTGAGCGTGCGCCCATATTGATACTAGGAATGTTGTTTAAAATAGCATCGAAGTCAACGCGAGTCGAATCGAAATCAGGAGTTTGAGTCATAACGAGTCCTTTCGTTTTACTTTTTATATTATTTATAAATAGCACTTATTAATAGCCTGCGTGCAAACCTTCTTCCTTGGGCAGGTCTTACATAGCATTCAGCTACTATAACGCCATCAATGAAAGCCTGTCAACAATATCAATACAGTATGTATCATTTAATTAGACAGTCTGCATTTATACTTAGTAAAAGGTAGCATAGAATCATGGCAAATATTTGACACAAAAAAGCCAGCCACATCATAAGGAATGGGCTGGCTCGATCATCAATATTGTCTTTTAACTAAGTCCTCTGGAAAGCATCTAATAAAGGACATCACTTATAAATGATGTGCTTTTATTAGTTTTTCAAAAGACGGTATTTCAATCATTATGCCTTAGGAACTGCAGGCGCTTTAATCGTTACCGTTGCGCTAACCACTTCATTATCATCAAGCAAATCCATGATTAGCTCATCATCACTCTCAGTCTTCACTTGCCAATTACCTGCTGCTTGCGGTACACCCGTCACCATCACAGAGATGGCTTTATTTTTTAGGCGAATCATCGGTGGCTTATGATCATAGCCACTATGCTCATGACCTAAGATATCATCAGCGATAGTCGCAGCCTGCGCGCGTAATGGCGCAACATAACGACAAGCAACCCCGTTGATAGACATACAGTCGCCGATGGCATAGATATTCGCTGCATTGGTACGCAACGTCGCTGCATCTACCACTATACCCGTACGGCGATCGAATTCCACACCAGCCGCCGCAGGTAATTGCTCATCGACTGTCAGACCTGTACTGGCAATCACATGATCTACAATCAATGGTTCGAGCGGCTGAGTATCAGTACTATCTGCATCCGATGATAATGGGGCATAGTCTACTTGTAGTTTCTCGCCATCTTCGCTGTCATTGTCATCGTCATTAACACGAGTGACAGCTGATACTTGATAACCACCTAAGAATTGAATGCCCTGCGACTCGATCGCTTTGGCGATACGTGCGGTCGCTGTGGCTGGTAGCATCTGTGAAAGCGGTGCATCGTTTAAGTCAATAAGCGTTACTTTATGACCAGCTTTAAGCAGGTCTTCTGCGATTTCTGTACCCACCATACCAGCACCAACGATCGCAACATGCTGGCTACCTGTTGCTAGCTTTTCTTGTAGCTGACTAAAACGCTCGATATGATTGACATGCCAGACCAAATCTTGCGGCAGACTTTTAGGAAAGATAGGGTGCGCGCCCATCGCCAGTACCATTTTCTCATAGCCGATAGTCGTCAGCGTGTCATCTGACTGCGTAGTAGAGCGCACCTGTACGGTTTGGCTCACTGGATCGATATCTATCACTTGCGTATTGGCTAACAACGTCACTTCTGCTGTGTTCGCCGCTTCGCTACCAGATGCTCGTACCAAATCTGATGCTCGTTTGTTTTGGCTGATTGCCATCGTCAACATCGGCTTATGATAACGGTCGCCACTATCAGCTGTGATTAGGGTAATTGGAATCTCTGTGTCTTTAGCACGAATGGCATCGATGACATGCCAGCCTGCCAGTCCTGCACCAATAATAACCACACCTTTTTTTTCTGCTGTGCTCGACGCTACAGATAGGTTTTCTACGTTCATATAAACTCCAATATGGTTTATGAATTATTTTAATTATCAAAAATATTGACCGCTATTGTATCAGTAAACATCCATTCACTCACCTATCTAGCAATTCACTTAATCAATATCGAACTCCATGCGATGTGCTGTTGCACGCATGGTTTCACTATCTATTAATTTTTCTATACAGTATAGACTTGCATGGATGCCTGCACTTATTCCCGCTGATGTAACGATATTACCAGTATCATCACTAGCATCTACAAAACGCGTATGCGAGATCACATCGATATCAGGATAGGATGCTAAATTATCCAAATCCATCCAGTGCGTAGTTGCTGACTTACCAGTTAATAAACCTGCCTTAGCCAATAGCAATGCTCCCGTACACACTGAAAGCGTCAGCTCTGCCAAACTTGCTTGAGTGATAATCTAATCAATTACCACCTTATTATATATTTCTGTTTTTTCGGCACCGTAACCACCAGGGACGATTAAGACATCAATGTCTGGATGATTTGCAAAGCTATAGTCAGGAATGACTTGTAGACCGTTCCTAGCGGATATCGTTGCTTGATACTCAGCAATAGTGATAACGTCAAAGTGCTTATCATCACTAGCAGAGGCAGCATTTTCAGCCAACGAAAACACCTCAAAAGGTCCTGCAAAATCTAATACTTCTACTTCATTGAACAGTAGTATGCCGACGGTTCGTTTTAGCGTCATATTCAATCCTAATTCAGTTGATCGCATTAAATAAAATTAAACTTATCTATATTATGACTACTATCTCTTCAAACTTGCTTGATTAATAAGATGAGCCACTTCATCTGCCTTTGCCGTTTGCAATCTCTCTAATCCTACGACTATTCCCGCTCTATTTTCAGCGGCTTTATAGTCTCAAAGCTATCTTATTTAAACTCCTTGTATGTAAACATCATAGGCTCCAAGTCGTTTTTCAAATAGCTATACAAAAAAAGGCTCAATACAAAGCGCCCTATTAAAGATAGCGTTGAACTGTCTTTAATAGGGCGCTTTGTATAATCATTAGCAGTGGAAAGAAAAGTAAGCTTTAGAACACGTCTTAATATTAGAAATACTGCTATAAAAATCGTAAATCAGAGTGTATTTAATGATTTAAAATCTTCGATAAGAACATCTGCGCACGGTCACTTTTCGCGCCTTCAAAAAACTCATCTTTACTACAGTTTTCTACGATATGCCCTTCATCCATAAAGATAATACGATTGGCCACCTGACTGGCAAAGCCCATTTCATGCGTCACGCACATCATGGTCATACCATCACGAGTCAGCTCAACCATCACATCTAGCACCTCTTGAATCATCTCAGGATCAAGCGCGGAGGTTGGTTCATCAAATAGCATTGCGACTGGATCCATGGCCAACGCTCGTGCAATCGCAACACGCTGCTGCTGACCACCAGAGAGCTCCGCTGGATATTTCGCCGCTTGTACCGTCAGACCAACACGGTCTAGATAGGCCATCGCTTTTTGTTTTGCCTCATACTCTTTACGGCCCAACACTTTGATTTGCGCCACGGTCAAATTATCAATAATAGTCAAATGTGGAAACAACTCAAAATGCTGAAACACCATGCCGACACGGCTACGTAACTTAGGTAAATTAGTCTTTGGGTCACCGACAGAGATGCCATTGACCATGATGCCACCCTTTTGAAAAGGCTCAAGTCCATTCACTGTCTTAATCAAAGTGGATTTACCACTGCCCGATGGACCACAAACAACAACGACATCACCTTTATGTACATGCGCTGTACAGTCAGTCAGTACTTGAAAATCTCCATACCATTTACTGACATTAGATATCTCAATGACCATCTCATCACTAGCATGACCACTATTGGTAACCAGCCCGCCAAAGGCATTTACGTACGTATCAGCATTGCTCATCACTGGCTCCTAACCACATTATTTTCGATAGTCATTATTTAAAAAAGGTAAATCAAACGCTCAAACTTTCAACATTCAAAAGCGCAAGCGATAGGCATATCAAAATAGCTATATTAAAACCGCAAACGCTTCTGTAATTGTTGCACACCAATAGAAGCACTTAAGCTAATCACAAAGTAGACAGCGCCAGCACCTAGAATATACGGCGTGAGTAGTCCCATTAGCTCACCGCGCACGTAGGCTGCGCGGAAAAAGTCGGTCAAACCAATGGCAAATACCAGTGTCGTATCTTGGAATAAAATAATACATTGTTGCAAAATCAATGGCAGCATCTTACGAAAGGCTTGTGGCAAGATGACCAGACGCATGGTCTGCCCATAAGTCATGCCGAGCGCTTTTGCCGCATTGACCTGCCCGCTACCAATCGATTGAATACCAGCACGCACCACTTCTGAGAAATAAGCGGCCTCAAACATCATAAAGGCGACCACACAAGAGGCAAACGCAGCATCGAGTTGCAGGTACTTACCCGCTACCCAAAGATAAATCATCGGTACAGCAAAATAGAACCATAGCAGTACCAATAGCAGTGGCACGGAGCGGAAGTAATTGACGTATAGTTTGGCTGGAATCTCAAGCGCTTTGATACCTGACAAACGCATCAATGCCAATATGGTACCTAAACTGATACCGCCCAAAATAGCCAAAAACAATACTTTTAAGGTGGTAAGCATGCCACCCATCAAACCAGGATAGGCTGTTGCCAATTCGGTCATATTCATTTCTGACCTCCCGCAATAAGCCCAGGCACACGCAATTTACGTTCAATCAATCCCATAATAGCGATTAAGGATAAATTGAAAACCAAATAAATAATCGTCGCGTAAGTATATATCTCGATACTATTTTGAGTGTATTCGCTGATGGTTTTGGTTTGGCTAATCAGCTCCATTACCCCCACTAGCGAGGCCACAGAGGCGTTTTTAAAGCAGTTAGTCAGCTCAGAGCTGAGCGGTGGCAAGATAATACGAAATGCTTGCGGTAGCAGCACTTCTTTATAGACTTGTGGAATACTAAACCCTAACGCGTAGGCTGCGTTAATCTGTCCATCAGGTAATGACTCTATACCCGTCCGTACCTGTTCCACGATACGAGCAGCAGTAAATAAGCCCAAACCAATACTGGCTGATAACATGGCTGAGGTATTCGGAGACAAATCCTTATACCACCATTCTTGTATCGTCGGCGTGAGCCAGCCAGGGGCGATATAAAACCAAAAGAACAGTTGAACAAGCAGTGGAATATTACGAAAAAATGTCACATAAGCCGTACCGATTGCACGAGCAGTCTTGTTGGGCAAAGTACGCATGATACCGAAAATAGTACCGACGACCATCGCGATGGCCCATGCGATACTGCCAATCAATAGCAGCCAGCCAAGACCAGTGATCATCCAATGGATATAGAGCTCGTTGCCAATACCAGTCTGCTCAAAGAGCACACCCCAGTTCCAGCTATAATTCATGGTTGTCTCTCCGAGCAACGATTGATAAGCCTATACGTCAAATAAAATTACTGGCTATCTGAACGTATAGGCAAGCTATGTTGAGGGACAATGAGCGTTACTGCGCTGCTGCTTCTTTAGGCTGAGCGCTGTCATGCGGATTGGCAATCAAGGCCTTTAAGTTGTCTGACATCTCAAAGTTTAGATTGACGTTCTTTGGTGGGATTGGGTTCAAGAACCACTTGTCATAAATGCTATTGATTTCGCCTGAGCTAAAGACATTAGCAAGTGCTTCATCGACCACAGCTTTGAATTCAGGATCATCTTTACGCATCATACAACCATAGATTTCAAACGATTGCGGCGTACCGACGATGACCCACTCATCAGGATTTTTTGCTTTGGCTTTTTCGCCTGCGAGCAATACATCATCCATCATAAAGGCATCAGCGCGACCATTCTCTAGCATTAGGAAGCCTTCGCCATGATCTTTTGCTGAGATGATATTGGTATCCATTTTATTATCATCGTTGTACTGACGGATATAACGCTCCGAAGTCGTGCCTGCTGTCGTTACCAAAGTTTTGCCTTTTAGGTCTTCAAAGTCCTGAATACCAGAGTCTTTTTTGGTCAATAGACGCGTACCGATTTCAAAGAAACCATTAGAGAAGGCAACCTGTTTTTGGCGCTCTTCGTTGTTGGTGGTTGAGCCGCACTCAAAATCTACCGTGCCGTTTTGTACCAATGGGATACGAGTCTGCGAAGTGATTAGGTTATAGCGAACGTTAAGGTCTGGCATGTTTAGCTTCTGCTTAACTGCTTCAACCACTTTCATTTCCAAGTCGTGAGCATAGCCAATTGGTTGGTTAGGATCATCAGCGATATAAGAGAAAGGAATAGAGGAATCACGGTGACCGACGACAATAGTACCAGAGTCTTTGATTTTCTGTAGCGTACCGTTGGTCGTGGTTTCTGTCGTCGTTGCATCATCTGCTGGCGCATCAGTGCTGGTTTGGCTGCTGTTATTACATCCCGCTAAGCCTAATGCCATAACAGCAGCTAAAGTCAACGGTTTGGAAAATGAGTATGTCATGAAATACATCCTTTTATCGCAAGATTGAGTGAGTGCTTGGACGACATAGGTCTGATTGACCAGACTGCCCCGCATCCGTACGGTTGTTGCTGTTGTTTATCACAATGCAACTTAATGTTACTGTACAACAAATTTGCAGTAGAGGGTGAATTTTTTTTGAGAGAGTACATATTTATGAATATATTTATATCCTAACTATAAAATGTTGGCTTATAGCGGCTATCTACTCAGAACTTTGTACAAACAGCTGCTTGGTTATTTAAGTTAATTATTGACAATTACTACTCATAATCATCAAAACAGTCTGCTAAGTGAGATTGATAAATCGGCAGTAATCCCCATAAAGCAAACAACTTCTCTATACTACAAATGACTTATGACTCAAGATATCCAAGTCCCAAATACGGACAGCCAAACTACTGGCAACCATGGCAGCAACGACATTCGCCAACGTTTCTTTGTTGAAGACTCTCCAGTGCGCGGTGATGTGGTACGCCTATCACGCAGCTATGCGAGCACGATTGCGCAAAAGCCCTACCCTGAAGCCATCAAACGCTTGTTGGGTGAGATGCTAACCGCAGCAAGTCTGCTAATCAGTACGGTCAAAATCAATGGTCGCCTATCTATTCAGTTGCAATCATCAGACGGTGACAGCTTACTAAACTGGGCGATGGCAGAATGCGATCAAGACGGTATCATTCGTGCGCTTGCTAGCTGGAAAGGCGAGACGGATGAGCAAGTACAAGCGTGGGACAATATGACCCATGCCAAAGAAGCGTTTGCTGAACTTGGTGCGATGGGACAAGGCGTATTGTTTATCAATATTCAGCCTGATGGCGGTGAGCCATACCAAGGTATCGTTGAGCGTAGCCACGACAATCTAGCGGACTGCTTAGCGCATTATCAAAAGCAATCAGCACAGATTCCAACGTTGGTTAACTTGGCATCTGATGGTCTGCAAGCTGGTGGTATCTTGGTGCAAATGCTGCCGCGCACTGCTGAAGAAACGTCTGAAGTTGAGCAAAACCAAGATGCGGGTATCGATGATGATTTATGGACACGCTTGTCTGTATTGACGCGCACGGTAAAAGCAGAAGAACTAACGACACTGGATGCTAACGAAATCCTTTATCGCTTGTATCACGAAGAAAACATCGTTGCCCCTGAGCCTGCGCCTCTATCATTTGGTTGCACTTGCTCACGCGAGAAGTGTGAAATGGCAATCGAGCAAATCGGTGAAGCAGAAGCGTTAGATATCGTCGAAGAGCAAGGCGGTACATTTGAGATGGATTGCGGTTTCTGCGGTGAAGTCTATAAGTTCAATAAAGATGATGTAGCAGCGATATTTGCTGAGTAAGTTTTCTTACTTCCTATAAATTATTGTTTATAAAAAAACCCTCAAGCGTCATGCCTGAGGGTTTTTGTTTTTATCATTAAATCACTACACCGCTACATCTAAACTTCTAGGATAAGAGTGTATGCGCGGACGTCCGGCATAGTCACTTCGACCATTATCAAGTAGCCATTCAACCACTTGTTCGCGTACTCGTCTACTATGAATTAAGTTCATATGATTAACACCATAAAATATGGCTTTATGACCATCTGGCACAAACAAAGCATGCTCGGCATCATCCTCGCCCAACGCTGAAGCCACCGATACCAAACTGTCTCCTAGCAGATCCGTTACCTTAGAATCATAATGCGTCTCAAGCAAGGCACTAGCGACAAAATAAGTTTTGATACCACTTGGCAGCCGTGCAGGATGGCGGAAATCTTGTGGCAACACGCTACGTCCTTCTAATGCTTTCCAATCCGCATCACGAATACTGCCATGACGTAGATCAATAATACCAGCACTGCGCATATCACCGAGCTTGGCCAGTGAGCCTGCAAACGGTAATTTGGCAATAATGTCTTGTACATAATTACCGATACGCTCAAGGACTGCCCCATGATGCGGCGAACCTAGCGTGATAAGGTTTCCCACGCGCTTGATCCAGTCTAGGCGATCTTGCTCGCCATAAAATAGTGCACTGCGAGAGACCAAGCCGCCCATACTATGTCCGACCAGATCTATCTGACTGATATTTGGGTTATCATCGACCAGCGTTTGTAGTA
Organism: Psychrobacter sp. 4Dc; assembly: GCF_002836715.1. Classification (GTDB taxonomy): domain Bacteria; phylum Pseudomonadota; class Gammaproteobacteria; order Pseudomonadales; family Moraxellaceae; genus Psychrobacter. The sequence continues at coordinate 17,115 of NZ_PJAT01000123.1, read as the reverse complement.
ATTGAGAGAACTTACGGCCGCTACGTGAGATACGTCGACCCGTATTGTAATCCAAATACAGCACCGTGGTATCAGGCTGGCTGACATGAATGGCCTCGCCTAAATCATTATCCGCTTGGGCTTGCCAGCTTAAATGACTCATACATAGACCATGGCACAAAATAGCAATGCGACCTGATAGGCTCTCACTTTGCGGCTTGCCATCTTGAGTGTATAGCATCATCGGAATGGCGAGCGCATTTTGATTGTTGACAAGATGATCACCCATAACACCATTGAGCACATTGACCAGTTTTTTTAGTGAATCTGGTAGTGGCTGCACTGACTTTTGGAGAATCAGGTTTTTGTATATGCGTAGTACAGACGCTAGGTTATTACCGACCATTTGCATGACATGACGTATCGTGCCATAGATACGTCCAGTAAATCCGCGCGACCATTTATTTAAATGTTTGTCATTGAAGCGGCCTAGCGGACGCAAGATAACTTCACGGTGGATGGCTTCTACGATTTCTGTAACCTCAACCACACCCACGGTAGCAAGCTGCGCCAATCCTTCAAAAAAATCAGCCAAAGACACAGGTGTTTTGTTGATTTCATCACTGTCATCCGCATCTGCTAGTAGCTTGACCAGCTCATCCATATCGATGGCTTCGAGTTGGTCGATTTGCTCATATAGATGACTATGTAGCGGCACACTCGCATCTGGGACAAAATGCGCGTCGAGCTCATGATGAGTACGAGTATAGCTGCTATCATTTTGAGCGTCGCTGTCACTAACACTGTCGTTATAAAACACCTTTGGACTGCTCATAATATTTGCACATTCAGCGAGAAAAGTAATGGTCTATATTATCCTGTAACGGCAGCAAAGAGAAGTGAATGGTTTGACTTTAGAGCGGGATGACGATTAGCAGAGCTAGATAGGTGATAGACGGTCTATTTAACCATCAAATCAATATGATAATAAAAAATCCCAAGCCTTAACTTGGGATTTTTATGGTTGTGAGCATTTTGGTTGTGCCTAATATACGCCTACAGCTTATCTATCTATGTCGTGCTATCAGCCGTATCAAATGATTCTGCCAGTATGACATCACCATCTTCGCGAGTAATCATCACAGTCGCTGAGCGAGGAATACTACCGCCAGCGACAGCGCCCCATGTGTTGCCCGGATGCTGGATGTTGATAAACAGCGTTTTAAAATCTGGCGCCATGGTGATACCTGTTACTTCGCATCCTTCAGGACCAACAAAGAATCGTTTGATATTGTCATTGCTAGCAGATGTGCCGACTCGGGTTGACTGCCCTGCCGATGTGGTCGTCATCGAGCCATCACTGACCTTACCCGGCAGAGCCGCAAGCAACATACAGCTACTGGTATCGGTGTAAGCGCCGTCGTCTGTCTGAATCCACAAGACACCGCGCGGGTCAAAATACAGCCCATCAGGTGAAGAAAAGTCATTATTGTCATTTAGCTGAGATAGGTTTTCTGCTGATAAGTCACTTGGCGCACCAAACAGATAAATATCCCACTCAAAGCTCGTTGCAGCATGGTCGCCGCCCGCTTCTGCCCAGCGAATGATATGGCCATTGTCATTACCAAGCGCTTTTCCGCTTGATTGATAGCTACGCGGATTGGAGGCTGAGACAGGTTGGTCGTCACGTACGCCGCGATATTTATTATTGGTCAATGTCACATAGACATCGCCTGTCATAGGACTGACCGATACCCATTCTGGTCGATCCATTTTGGTAGCACCAGCAGCATCGGCAGCTGCACGAGCAAAGACCAATACTTCATCCTGTCCATTGAATGGCAGTACACTATTAAAAGCATCCAGTCCATTTTGACCATGGACGAGTGCTTTCCACTCGCCGCTACCATCTTCGTTAAATACCGCCACGTATAGCGTGCCGTCATTCAGATATTTGTCACCTGCTTTTAGTCCGCCGCCGATGTCCGAGTTTGACCACATCGCTTTGGAGACAAACTTATAAATGTACTCACCTCGGGCGTCATCACCCATGTAGAACACCACTGGCTTACCTTGCTCAACAGGAGCATACGCACAGTTTTCATGAGCAAATCGGCCCAGTGCGGTACGTTTTTGCGGTATAGAGTTTTGGTCAAATGGGTCAATCTCAGTAATATAACCAAAAGTGTTGAAGCCGTAGCGATAATCTTCAGCAGCACTCGCACCGACAGCGGTCATATCCCAGCGTGAGAACTCGTCTGCTATTTTGGCATCCCTTGCCTCTGGGGTATGCCATAGATACTCCCAACCTGGGAAGTTCTCCACCGCACCGTAGCGCTCGCGTGCATAGTTATCACCAGCGCTCAATTGACTGGCATCTTGTCCACGGGCAAACACACCCAAGAAGTTCTCTTCGGTCGTCAGATAAGTACCCCACGGTGACAGACCTGCGCCGCAATTGTTATTGATACCGCGAGTCTGATAGCCTGTCGGATCAAACTTGGTCTTGACCAGAGCAGAGCCTGCCACAGGGCCAGCCAATTGTGCTGTTGTACTACTGGTAATACGGCGATTGTATTTAGAGTCAGGTACCATCTCATAACCCATACCATCTGCACGGCGAGTTAATTCAACCACCGAAACCCCATGACAGTTGACTTCACGACGGACGTCGCTTGCGAGACGGCGGTTTTGAAAGATAGGCGCAGCATCGTTATCTTGAGTGACGTAATAGCCAAATGGGCTAAGCTCACTGCTATTAACGTATTCATGGTTCATGACTAGCAGGCTGTTTTCTGACGCTTTGGCATCGTAAGCGTTACCGTTTTTGCCAAAGAACCACATCCCATCATGGTTGTCACCCATACGCCATTCAAATGACTCTGCTGATTGCTCACGATTGTCTTTCCAGTCTTCGATACCAGAGTTCAGCGGTGTACCAAGTGGTAATATCATCTCTGCCTTGTAGCCCGCTGCTACAGTCATCGTATCAGCTGTTGAATGCGCGACTGCTTCAAACTTTAGGGTATCAGGACGCTTTAGATCACCTTGTGCAGGGATAGCGGCATTATCGTCATTACCAACAATACTGCTATCGTCGTCCTCACTACAACCGACCAAAGGTAATGCGCCAAAAAACGCAGCAGCCGTCAACCCTGTGCCACCTTTTAGGATACTACGGCGGTTCAATCGACGATTGATAATCGTCTGAAAGTCAGTATTATTAGTAGGATTTGAGTCTTCAACCACTTCGTGGGCAAGCGTTCGCTCATTGTTCAATAATGTCATTATCAGTCACCTTGCTATTAGGCTAGATTGGCAGAGAGTTGATCGCGGCTTTATAATTACGACCACAAAAATACGAATTCCGCTTAAGTCTACTCAACCTTTATGACAGCACGCTGAACAATAGGTGACAAACTGATGACAATCGACTGTACTGATGGTTATTGAAAAATAGAATGATTAGATAGTTAGAATTGTTTTGCAGTTAGCAAATTTAAAAAATAAATATAAAGGCTTAAAAGCAAAAACCCCAAGCAATTGCTCGGGGTTTTTAATATGTGTTTGTTATTGCAATCAAGCTTACTGCACTTGTGATACCCACTCATGAGCACCCAGTTTTAGCTTAAGCTGATCGCCTGCTTGCAACACACCAACGCCGCTTGGCGTACCAGTCATAATCACATCACCTGCTTGCAAGCTAAAGGCGTGACTGATATTGACCAGCAATTCATAGACAGGAAATAGCATTAAGGCACTATCGCCATCTTGCGCCAGCTCATCATTGATAGACAGCTGATACTGTACACTCTGCAGATTGCCAAACGCTTGCGGGTCAAGCCAATCAGCAAGCACGCAGGCTCCGTCAAAACACTTAGCACGCTCCCACGGATGACCTTTTTCTTTGAGGGTGCTTTGCAAATCACGCAAGGTCAAATCCAGTCCCAATGTCACGCCACCAATCGCTTGCTGAGCTTGCTCAATCGTCGCCATAGATAAATCAGCTGATAGCTGAATACATAGTTCGGCCTCGTAGTGAGTCTCCCCAAATAACTCTGGACTTGGGCGAACCACATCACTACGGATAGAGACTACTGAAGACGCAGGCTTCATAAACAGTATCGGCGTGGTTGGTACTTCATTACCCAATTCTGCAGCATGTGCCGCATAGTTGCGACCAACACAGACAACTTTACCAATAGAAGCACGCAATCTTTCATTATGATTGATAGCGCCCTGCTCGGCATTGACACCAGCTGCAATGGCGTTCGCTAATGATTCATGTGGCGATTGGCTCATACTAAACTCTCCCTGTAAATGACGGCTATTTTATCAGCAGTCCATACTATGTTGTCTACAGTGACTTTGACGATTTTTAGTTGCTAACTGCTAACTGCTAACTGCTAACTGCTAACTGCTAACTATGGAATCGTATTGGTCACAACATCTGGTGGTACATAACTGGCATGACGGTTCATACGCTTTTCAAACATTCTAAAGCTAAACAAGATAACCCATGACAGCAATAGATAGACGATACCAGCGGCAAAGAATAGCTCCATCAAGGTATAGGTACGCGCACTAATCGTACGAGCAACACCTGTGATATCCATCAATGCAATAGTCGACGCTAGCGCACTACCTTTTAGCATAAAGATAACTTCGTTACTGTATGCTGGAATCACAATACCAAATGCGCGCGGCAGCGTAACCCGTGTTAGCTTTTGCCATTTAGACATACCAAGTGCATCAGCGGCCTCAAGCTCTCCAATAGGAATCGTCTGAATCGCACCGCGTATAATCTCTGCCAGATAAGCACTGGTATTGAGGGTAAAGGCGATGATGGCACACCAATATGCTTGGCTAAGTACCGGCTCCCACAAGAACGACTCGCGTACGGCCTCGAACTGACCCAAACCGTAATAAATCAGGAATATCTGTACCAATAGCGGCGTACCACGGAAAAAGAAGATATACAGAAACGGTAGTATCTGTACCACCCAATTCTTAGACAGTCGTAGCAACGCTAAAACCAAACCAAACAGCAATCCAATCACACCTGAAAACAAGACCAGCTGTACGGTCAATACCGCGCCGCCTAGTAAATCAGGGATATGGTCAAAAATGACCTGCCAATTCCAATCCATAGTATCTCTCCTCTACCCTATGGTCGATTGACTGTGAGTGGATTGGCGGCTTATCTTTTTAGCATAGCGTGCCGCAGGATTGGCGCGCCACTCAAGCCACATCATAAAGCCAGTAATCAACATGGTCAGACCCAAATAAATAATCGCTGCTGCCATATAAAAGGTAAACGGCTGCTGTGTAGACTGTGCCGCACGCGATGACTGATACATGATGTCCTTGAGACCCACGACCGATACCAATGCGGTATCTTTGAGTAGTACCAGAAATAAATTTCCCAAACCTGGTAAAGCAATCTGCCACACTTGCGGCAAAGTGATGCGATAAAAAGTCTGAAAAGGACGCATACCAATCGCTTGCGCAGCCTCTCGCTGCCCTACTGGAATCTCTTGAATGGACATGCGAAAAATCTCAGTCGCATACGCACCAAAAGCAATAGACAGTGCCATGACACCACCCCAAAAAGCGCTAATTTCGACATAGTCGTTATAGCCGAACTTTTTGAGGATGCTCATCAATAAGATAGAGCCGCCATAATAGATAAAGAGCACCAATAGCAGCTCAGGAATACCGCGCATCGTCGCAGTATAGACAGTCGCAAGTTTACGCAGCAACCAGATATTGGACATCTTTGCGGTTGCGCCGAGCAAGCCTAAAGCCAGACCAATGATCAAACTGGTCACAGCTAGCTGTATAGTGACGGTAGCGCCGCTTAATAAAAGCGCGCCAAATCCTTGTAAGTCAAACACGATTATCCACTCAGTCTCTTTATATTAGCAATTTGCAAAATATGAGTTAAAAGAATCAGCATCAATAGCTGAACGCGGCGAAACACCGTATTTTATACCAAATCAATAGGGATGGTCGGCGTCAAAAAATGACGTCAGAAGAATACGATTAATGCTGCGATAATTGACACAGTAGAAATGAGCGCTGATTTTATCATATTCACTCGCCGTGATGTTAATACTGACGCGTAAAAGCTGCGCCTAAACCGTACTTAAACAGACACTTGCCTCTAGAGACATACAATAAGCCGACTAAATTTGAGCAAAATTGATAGGCGGCTATTATGTATATTCTTTGATATAACGACAAATAAAAAAGGACATCACCATGATGGTGATATCCTTTTATTAATCAAAACAATATTTCTTGACTGCTATCTTTGACTACTGTTAGCTATTAACTAACGTTTTCTGTCGCTGGTTGGTCGGCAGTATTTGTATCTGTGCCTGTATTTGCGTCTTCATCAACTGTGCTCGTTGCAGACGCTGGCACCGCAAAGTACTTTTGATTGATTTTATCGTAAGTACCATTAGCTTTTATATTAGCAAGAGACTGATTGATCTTTGCTTGTAGCGGATCGCCTGGGCGTACTGCTATGGCAAAGTTATCATTGATATCGATCTCATCACCTTTAAGCGCATATTTGCTACCAGCATTTGAGCTCAGCCATTCTATGGCAGGCAGCTTATCAGAAATCATCGCATCGACACGGTTTGAACCGAGATCCAAAAACGCATTGCTCAACGTATCATAAAGCTTCATATCGGCTTTTGGATACGTGTCTTCTAGCCACTGCGATGAAATGGTTGAACGCTGTGCAGCAATAGAATGCGAGTCGATATCGCTGTTGTTACTAGGGTCAAAGCTGCTGTCTTTTTTGGCCAAAAAGACCAAGGCATTGCTAAAGTACGGATCGGTAAAGCTCACCTGCTGCGAACGCTCTGGAGTAACGGACATCGCGGCCACGATTGCATCATACTTACCTGCTTTTAGACCAGGGATAATACCGTCCCAGTCCTGCGCCACAATCTCACAGGTCACCTGCATATCAGCACAGAGTGCATTTGCTATCTCAACATCAAAACCACCCAGTGTCCCATCGGCATTGGTATAGTTAAAAGGCGCATAGGCCCCTTCTGTACCGATGCGTAATACATCACCTGTAGAGGCTGCCGTTGTTTCGGTAGCCTCTGGATTGGTATCAGCCGCACTCTCTTGGCTATTGCTACAGCCAGCAACGGTAAAGGCCGTCGCTAGCGCAAGCAGTGACATAGACAAACGACTGGCTACAGTAATGTTAGATTTGCCAGTCGTGGTACAGATTGGGGCACAATGGTTGCTCATGATCATCCTTGGTTTTTTCTTGAGTAAACAACACGTCTTCAAACAACAGCAGTCGAACTGCTAGATATCGTATTAGTTAGCTGGCGCTTCTTCTTCAGCGACCATTACTTCTTCGACACTATCAGTTGTTGCCACAGCTTTTTGCGCAGCAGCCGTTGAGCTAGTACCAAAGTAGCTACCCGTGATTTGATCATAGGTGCCATTGTCTTTTAGTTCAGCTAATGCTGCATTGAACTTAGCAACTAACGGATCGCCTTTACGGAAGGCAATACCCATCGCATCATCATTGGTGCTGATTTCTTCACCTTTGACTTCGTAGCCTTTGCCTGCGTCTGTTTTTAACCAGTCAATACCTGTGACTTTGTCAGACATCATACCGCGCACGCGACCTGAGGTTAGATCTAGATAAGCATTGTCTTGCGTATCATATAACTTGATATCAGCATCTGCATGCTCGTCTTGTAGGTATTGCGAGGCAACAGTTGAGCGCTGTGAGGCAATTGGTAGACCTGTTAGCGACTCAACGCTTAAGTCATCACCTTTTTTGCCGATCAAGATGATACCGCTATGGAAGTAAGGGTCACTGAAATCAACCACTTCTTTACGCTCAGGCGTGATAGACATACCTGCGATAGCTGCATCAAATTTCTGTGCGTTAAGCCCTGGAATCAAACCATCCCAATCTTGAGAGATGACTTCACACTCAGCTTTCATTTGCGCACATAATGCGTCAACCAGCTCAATCTCATAACCAATCAGCTTGCCATCTGCATCGGTATAACTAAAAGGCTTATAGCTTGATTCTGTCGCAATTTTGATATTTAAAGGCGCTTCAGTAGCGGTGTCAGCTTCAGCATTTTCTGCTGGTGCTGAGCTATTGTTACAACCTGCCAGCATTAGCATTGCTGCGCTAAGCGGTGCTAGCCACAATGCTTTTTTGCTCATTGATGATGTCATTGAAATTGTCATAAGTTTTATTCCTTAATATATTTACCAGCTGTATCGTCAATCACTGCTTGCTGATTTATACTTATAAACACCGTTTATTTGAAACATACTTCGTTTTAAGCATTACTTGTATCAAACGTTACTTGTTCTAAGCATAAATCTTCAGTGAGTCATTATTGACCAAAGTTCATCTGCTCAAGACGTGCAAGCTCACCGTTACTACGGATTTCGCTCAATGCTTTGTCAAAGTCAGCTTTGAGTGAGTCACCTTTACGTACAGCAATGGCAATATTGTCATCGTTATCAATTTCATCACCAACGATACCGAAGCCCGCTGCGTTTTCTGCTAACCATGATTTGGCAGACACTTTTTCAGCCAATACGGCATCGCTACGACCAGATTTTAGATCTAGATAGGCATTGTCATAGTTGTCATATAACTGAACTGTGTTGCCTTCTTTGCCTTCGTAGTTATCCTGTAGATAAGCACCTGGCGTAGTAGAACGTTGACCACCAAGCGTTGCATCTTTAATCGCCATAGGATCAAAACCACCATCCGTATTGGTCAACCATACCATCGTATTAGCAAAGTACGGCTCGCTGAAATCAACTTTCTCTTGACGCTCAGCAGTAATAGACATACCTGCAATCACCGCATCATATTTCTGCGCCAATAGACCAGGGATGATACCGTCCCAGTCCTGTGCAACGATTTCACACTTGGCTTGCATTTGATCACACAATGCGTTGGCAACATCGATATCGAAACCTGCCAAGCTGCCGTCGGCGTTGGTGTAGTTGAATGGAGGGTAAGCGCCTTCGGTAGCGATACGAATGGTTTTACCAGTGGTTTCTGCTGCAGGGGCGTTAGCGTTGGTATCGGTAGTTTCATCGGCAGGTTGGCTACAAGCGCTCAACATCAATGCAGCAGTAACGGTCATCGATGACCACAATAGGCGAGAATTCGACATCATACGTTCCTTAAATTCTGATGGGTTTTACATAAGTTTTTGACAGGATTTTCTGACTTAGGGTTCTGATATTTTGTTCTCTGACGTCCCTGCCAGACAAGCAATATAGATAGCAGAATAACAGACAGCCACGAGACGTGACGGCCTATAAACCTTTTGATAATACCTGAGTAAAATATCAAAAACAAACGTTTTGCATACTCATAGTTATCATTGGGCAATAAACAGTCAACAATGGTTACGTTACAGTGATTTTACGTTTGCAGGGCAAATGGCGGCAAGAATGTTGCCACCATCTGTATTGGACATGATACTAGGTAAAAAACTAATAACTAAGTAGGACGATGCGATGCCATAAAGTCTTTGACGCGCTCAGAGGTAGGGTTATCAAAGACTTGCTCAGGTGTGCCAATTTCTTCAACCACACCTTGATGTAAAAAGACGACTTTACTTGATACTTCACGGGCAAAGCGCATTTCGTGAGTAACGATAAGCATTGTACGCCCCTCTTCTGCTAGCTCGCGCATTACCGCAAGCACTTCGTTGACCAGTTCAGGATCTAGTGCAGAGGTTGGTTCATCAAATAATAGAACTTGTGGCTGCATAGCAAGCGCACGGGCAATTGCGACACGCTGACGCTGACCACCAGATAAGTTGGCAGGATAAGCATCTTTTTTGTCGAGCAGGCCGACTTTATCGAGCAACTTTTCTGCATCGCTAATCGCTTGGTCTTTTTTAATCTTTAAGACCTGCGTTGGCCCTTCGATGATGTTTTGCAAAATGGTCTTGTGCGGCCATAGATTAAAGTTCTGAAAGACAAACCCGACGCGAGCGCGCAAGCTTTCTAGCTGCTTTACGTCTGCCGCTTGTAACTCACCTGATTTGGCAGGTTTTAGCATCAGCTCTTCATTACCGATCAAGATACGACCATGATTGGGGTTTTCTAGAAGATTAATACAACGCAGCAACGTCGACTTACCTGAGCCAGATGAGCCCAAAATAGAGATAACATCGCCATCATAGGCAGTCAAGGATACCCCTTTTAGTACCTCTAATGAGCCGTAGCTTTTATGGATGTCTTGTAAGTCTAGGGCGATAGGCCGAGTCGGGTTTTTTGCAGTATCAAGCATGGTTTAGCAGACTTCCAATAAATATGAGTGAAAACACGAATAAAATAAGAGCTATATCTATATATAGTACAAGCATCTAGATGCATTATCGTAATATGCCTGATGAGGCAAGGAGAAAAATGCCATATTGTCTCTTATTACGCAGTAAAAAGGCAAATATTGTATTTAACCAACGGGTTAATCAGCTTCTAACAAACCGGAGTACAAAAAAGCCCAGACTGCATTTATCGCTCTGGGCTTTATTTTATCACTTTAGAATACGAGACGTTGTGTTATCTGATAACTGCCTATTTATAGTATATGCTTAGTACATCTAATATGTAGCTAGTGCATTCTATAATATGCGATTAGTACGTCGATACATGCTCTGAGTCTTCAGTGCCGTCCATCATATCCGCATCTTCTGCTGTCGCCACTGCCACATCATCGTTATTGGTAACGTCCATACCTTCATCATCAGCACTAGCAACGGCCACATCATCAGAATCGCTCGCTGTTGCACTTTCTTCTACAGAGGTTTGAGCGTCTACAGTAGTATCAGCTTCAGTTTCCATCGGTGTATCATCTTTTTTGCTACAAGCGCCTAATGCTAGAGCACCTGCTACCAAGCCAACCGTTAACCAATTTTTATAAGTCGTATTTTTCGTAGCCATGTTCGTTCTCCATCACTTATCATAATAAGATTAAGTACTATCTACTGATAGCCTTGCTGTTTTAATGCTTACTATACTGAGGATATCTCGCAGCTACCTTAGTATTTACAGCGCAATTCTGTTAAAAACACGTAAAGATATAGTGTAGTACTGATAACGCGCTTATCTTAAATAAACACCACTTAGCATGAACAATATTACTTTGAATAAGCCCCTACAAGAGCGCTGCAAAGCGGATTCTGTTCACAAAATCATCTTTACTATCGTCTCAATCTGCTCTATGTTAAATAGCATAATGACCTACCGCTATCTAAGTAGGCATTCAAAACTTCTTTTTTTGCGACATTTTTCGCCTTTTTAGGTACTTTTACCTATATAAATTGGGCGCTTTTAGTTATAAAAAACCTGTATCACATAAGGAAAATAATTTATGAGTCAATCGAATACTACGGATATTACGACCTATATGCAGTCTGTCGGCAAGCAAGCAAGAGCTGCTTCTCGCGCGCTGGCTGCCGCCAACACTGGCGATAAAAACTCAGCACTCTTGGCCATTCATGATGAGCTGGTCAATGCCAAACAAGACATCTTGGCAGCCAATAAAATCGATATGGACAACGGCCAAAAAAACAATCTTGATAGCGCACTCCTCGATCGCTTAGAGCTAAACGAAGCACGATTTAACGGTATGCTACAAGGTCTTAAAGATGTCGCTGGTCTTCCTGATCCAATCGGTGAAGTCACTGACATGACCTATCAGCCATCAGGGATTCATTTGGGCAAAATGCGGGTGCCACTTGGCGTAGTCGGTATGATTTATGAGTCGCGCCCTAATGTGACTTTAGAGGCTGCCTCACTGGCACTCAAATCAGGCAATGCTATTATCTTGCGTGGTGGTTCTGAAGCATTTGAATCTAACCAAGCAATTGCCAAATGTATCATTAAAGGACTTAGCCATACTGATCTATCAGAACATAGCGTACAAGTGCTACAGACGACCGATCGCGCCGCTGTTGGTGAGCTGATTACCATGACTGAATACGTCGATGTCATCGTGCCACGTGGCGGTAAAGGTCTGATTGCTCGTATCAGTAACGATGCAAAAGTCCCTGTGATCAAGCATTTAGACGGCAACTGCCATACCTTTATTGATAGTGATGCAGATCCTGAGATTGCGATTAAAGTCAGCGTCAATGCCAAAACGCATCGCTACGGCACTTGTAACACGATGGAGACGCTACTGGTTGATGAAGCAGTCGCTAATGAGCTATTACCTAAAATAGCAGAAGCCATCGTCGCTGCTGATGACGCAATGCAACTACGCCTTGATGACAAATCACAAGCTATCCTAAATGAAAACGCTAAGCTTGAAGGTCATTTATCCGCTGCCACGGCTGAGGATTGGGATACTGAATATTTAGCTCCTATCCTAGCGGTAAAAGTGGTCGCAGGTATTGACGAGGCGATTGAGCATATCAATACGCACGGCAGCCATCATACCGATGTTATCATCACTGACAACTATACCAAATCGCAACGCTTCATCCGTGAAGTTGACTCGGCCAGCGTTATGATTAACGCTTCTAGCCGTTTTGCTGATGGTTTCGAATACGGTCTCGGTGCTGAAATTGGTATCTCAACGGACAAAATCCATGCCCGTGGCCCTGTCGGTCTCGAAGGTCTGACGTCGCAAAAATGGATCGTTTATGGTCATGGCGAAACCCGTGCTTAATCATACTAGCATCGACTATCAAAACGAGTAATCAGAAACGTCAGCAATTATGCTGGCGTTTCTTCGTTTGAATCATAAGTATTTTAGTTAAGGCATTTAAATTATAGGGAGCGGTACGACCATGCAAAGTGGCAAGATTAAGCACTGGAACGAAGATAAAGGCTATGGCTTTATCGATGTAGATAATCAAAATGAAGATGTGTTCTTTCATATTAGCAAAGCAAGACTGGCGAAGCCTATAACAGTTGGTCAAAGTGTCTACTTTAACAGTGCCCGTAACGACAAAAATCAATTGAGAGCCACTGAAGTGACCTCGTCTTCGTTTAGCCTTGATCAAGATACTGCATCAGATGTTCCAAGCTATACCCCTGCTAATAGAAATAGCCATCACAGCACTCGTAACTCAAATCGTAGCAATCAAAACAGCAGATCAAATAAAAGAAGCTTAGGCTCTACGCTATTTAGCCTTATCGCTATCATCGCCGTCGCTTTCTATTTCTTTGGCGATTTAAATTCGACATTGTTTGCTGATAGCATCGAGTCGACAACGGTATCGCAGGACGTCACTAATAATACGAGCCAAACCACTACTGCTGGTATAACAGGTGATGCACAGGTCGATAACACGATTGCGCTTATTCAGCAAGGCGGCCCTTTTCCGTATCCAAATAAAGATGGTACGACGTTTTATAACCGTGAAGGCAGACTACCCGCTCAGTCACAAGGCTACTACCGCGAATATACCGTACCCACCCCTGGTGTCTCTCATCGCGGCGCACGGCGTATCGTCACAGGTGGTAATCCGCCTACCGTCTATTACTTGACTGTCGACCATTATGATAGCTTCCAAAGACTACAGGTGCCTTAATATGAAAAAAGCTGATATGAATCGAGACAGTATAAACCAAGCAATCCACTACGTTAATCAAAGCCATATTAATCAAAACCACATTAACCAAAACGGTACAGCACTGGGTACTAGCATTCCTGCGCAGGCTGTTACTATAGCCGTAGGTGACACGCTCGAGAAAACTGAGTTATTGACGAGTTTGGCCAAGGCCTGTGACTTCCCCAGTTATTTTTCACACAACTGGGACAGTGCATGGGATTGTCTAACAGACAGTGAGGCAATTCATTTAAAGCTGAATTTGACAGACGTCAAAAGGATAAATACTGAGGACTTCAATGTCTTTAAAAGCATCATTGAGGATGCCTTTAGAGAATTTGGCAAACCACAATTGTGGATCATCGTGCCATCTGAGGATGAAGCTTATACGTTAGAAAGTTAGTCGTTGAAAGCCTATATTGCAAGCCCGACCGCCGATAGTCACCGATAATTATTCGTCATCATAGAAACCTGAATTCGAGATAAAGCCATATTTATCCCGAATTCAGGTTAATTTATTTTATAGAAAGGATTAACCTATGGAGATTACCTTAAACGGTTATTACACCCTGATATTGGCCACCTTAGTGCTGCTGCTTGGGCGGTTTTTGGTGCGGAGAGTCAAGTTTTTAGAAGACTTTAATATTCCAGAACCGGTTGCTGGTGGTTTGGTCGCGGCGATTGTTGTCTATGCTCTCAATATGGTTTGGGGATATAGTTTTAACTTTCATCAAGGGCTGCAGACCGCCACCATGTTGATGTTCTTTGCCTCCATCGGTCTGAGCGCTGATTTTAGTAGGCTAAAAGCAGGCGGCACACCATTATTGATTTTTACTATCGTTGTATCAGTGTTTATTGTATTGCAGGATGTCGTGGGTGTGGCCATGGCAAGTGCATTGGGACTTGATCCTTTGCTCGGTCTGGTGACAGGGTCTATCGCTCTAACAGGTGGTCATGGTACAGCAGGCGCTTGGGGCATTACGTTAGAACAAGACTATGGTGTGGTCGGTGCGACGACGCTTGGTATCGCGGTTGCTACTTATGGTTTGGTCGCGGGTGGTATCGTTGGTGGTCCTGTTGCCCGTCGCTTGATTAACCGACTTGGACTAAAACCAACGCCAGCCAACCCTGATCCTAGCGATATCGAAAAAGTTGCTGGTGCACAGTCGTTATATAGTACCAAACACGATGAGGAGTCTGCAGGTAGTAATAAAGATATCTTTGAAAGGCCTGATAGCATGCGCTTTATCACCGCTTCTTCTACTATCGAAACCTTGGCACTATTCGCAGGTGCTTTGGCTTTTGCCGATGTGATGGCCATCGTTGCTGAAGGTACCTGGTTTGAGCTGCCTACTTTCGTATGGGCATTGGCAGGTGGTGTTATCATTCGCAATGTGCTAACGATGGTCTTCAATTTTGATATGTTTGACCGCTCAATTGATGTACTTGGTAATGCGTCTTTAAGCCTATTTCTAGCGATGGCATTATTGTCTCTAAAACTTTGGCAGTTGACCGATTTGGCGGGTCCTGTACTAATTATATTGGTCGTACAGACCATCATTATGATTATCTACGTTTACCTGATTACCTTTAAGATTATGGGTAAAGACTATGACGCAGCTGTATTATCAGCGGGTCATTGTGGTTTTGGTATGGGTGCGACACCGACTGCAATTGCAAATATGCAGGCAGTCACTGATCGCTATTTGCCTTCACCTAAAGCATTCCTAATCGTACCGATGGTAGGTGCGTTCTTTGTTGATATCGTCAATGCCACGATATTGCAGATATTTACCAAATTGCCGTTTATGTAGGCTGATGCTGTCACAGATCAGAAATTAATAGCTATCTAGAAAATACCAGCCATCGAAAAGCCCGCCAAGAATCATCTTGGCGGGCTTTTTTAATTATCAGGTTATAATAGAGTGTTCAATCGAACCTATTATTTATACTTCTTAATTTCACCACTTTTCACACGAGCTATGAAAGAATTAACCTCTCTTTTCACAATTGGCATCAAGAAGTACAGACCGATGATGTTAAAGATAGCCATAGCGAACAGAGCCGCATCTGAGAAGTCGATAACGAAGCTAAACTGTACGATGGTACCGATAACAACGAAGATTAAGAAGATAAGTTTGTATATCATCTCACCGCCTTTGCCTTCACCAAAGAGGTAAGTCCAAGCTTTTAGACCATAATATGACCATGAAATCATCGTTGAGAAAGCAAACAACAATACCGCAACAGCTAGGAAATACTGGAAGATAGGCGCCGTTTCCATGAAGGCCGCACGGGTTAGATCCACACCAGTAAGCGCTTGGGTTTGCAAGTTTGCGGCAGTGTTCACCCCAGAGATAGTAATAACAAGCGCCGTCATCGTACAGATAACAACCGTATCAATGAAAGGCTCTAACAGCGCTACTAGACCTTCAGTAGCAGGCTCTTTGGTTTTTACCGCTGAGTGAGCAATAGCAGCTGAACCAACACCCGCTTCGTTAGAGAAAGTTGCACGTTTCAAACCTTGAATCAACGCGCCAATAAAGCCACCAGCTACGCCAGCACCAGTGAAGGCACCCGAGAAAATCTCGCCAAATGCAGTGCCGATATGATTAAAGTTAGCAATCAGTACGATTACCGCCATAGTAATGTACAACAAGGCCATAAAAGGTACGACTTTTTCGGTAACGGTTGCGATGCGCGGCATACCGCCAATGATAACCATACCGACTAAAAACGCTAAGCCAATACCAAAGAATACACTATAGTCCGTTGGAATGCTAAAAGTAGAGCTCATCACTGCAAAGGCTTGGTTACCCTGGAACATGTTACCGGCACCAAAGGTCGCCAATATACACATAAGGGCAAAACCAACAGCCAGAAACTTACCTAATCCGCCCATACCACGTTCAGCCATACCGCGGCTTAGGTAGTACATAGGGCCACCTGATACGACGCCAGATGGTAGTACCGTACGGTATTTGACACCTAACGTACATTCTACAAACTTAGTCGCCATACCGAATAGGCCGACCATAATCATCCAAAAGGTAGCGCCAGGTCCACCAATAGCAAGTGCCGCACCAACACCTGCAATATTACCAAGACCAACAGTACCTGATAATGCAGTAGCTAAGGCTTGAAAATGGCTGACCTCGCCTTCTTCTTTGTTGGCGGGATTGGGATCGGTATATTTGCCTCTAACAATATCTAAAGACAAGCCTATTTGGCGAAACTGAATAAATCCAAAGTAAAAAGTGAATACGAGTGCGGCAACTAACAACCAACCCACAATGAGCGGGAAGCTGACGTCTCCAAGAGGTACTGAAAAGAAAATAAGGTCGACGAACCAGCCAAATATGTTGGCCATAAAGCCATCGAGACCTGCTCCAAATGCTGCTAAACCTGATTGTTCTGCTGCTTGCGCAAGAGTCGTGCTGAGTAATAGCATCGTTGCGACTAAAGATTATTTTTTCATGTAAATCCCTTTAGTGAAAATAACATTTATATAATTATTCAATCAATTACAGCGATA